>NZ_JBFULE010001080.1:0-1476 GCF_056400485.1 Roseateles sp. P5_B10 | reverse complement strand
GGCTGGTGGCAAGGAGGAGGGCGGCAGTCAGGAAACGCATGGCGGCGAGGGCGGCATTGGTTGTGCGGCGCAGTATGGGTCAGAAAATTGGAAGCGATTCCAGCAGGGTCTAGCGTGAGGCCTGCTCGAAGAAGCGCCAGATCACGTCGTTGGCGTCCAGCGCCTGTGAGGCCGCCTCCTTGCCGCGGCGCACGCTTTGCGCGCCGGGCCAGGAATGGCCGCCGGTCTCGGTGACGCAGAGCTGCACGCTGACGCCGCCGCTGCAGCCGCTGTAGGTCTCGCAGGTGGCGCCGGGCTTGTCGAGCACGCGCTGGGGCGGCACCGCGCAGTGGTCGCGCTGCACCCAGCGCGAGATCGTCTCGGGCACGGAGATGAAGCTCATGACCTTGCTCTCGTCGCGGAAGGCGCCTTGGCCGGCGCCGCCGTTGAAGAGCACATGGTCATCATCCTTGGCGTGGATGTGCAGCACGGCGATGGGCTTGCTCGGCGCGCAGCTGGCGGTGGCATCGGTGCCGGCGACCGAAGCGACGGCGCGGAACACATCGGCGGCCTCGCAGGCCAGGCGGTGGCTGAGCATGCCGCCGTTGGACATGCCGGTGGCGAAGACGCGGCTGGCGTCGATGCTGTATTTTTCCTTGATCGCCATGACGGTGGCGCGGACGAAGGCGACGTCGTCCACATTGCGGTCGCGCGCGTCGCCGCAGCAGCCGCCGGCGTTCCAGGTGGCGAACTTCCCACCCGGCAGCTTGCTGTAGCCATTGGGGAAGGCGACGACGAAGCCGGCCTGGTCGGCCTTCTTCTGCAAGCCGTATTTCTCGTCGTCGGCCATGTACCCGGCATGGCCGCCGCCGCCGTGGAAGGCCAGCACCAGCGGCGCGGGGCGGCTGGCGTCATAACCCGTCGGCAGATGGACCAGCACCTTGCGGCCCTGCACCTGCAGCTCCTGCAGGCCGCCGCCCTTGTCGGCGCGGCGCTCCTCAATGCGGGCCTTGATGCGTTCTCGCAGCGTCCCTTGGGCCTGCGCCGTTGGCAGCAGCGCCAGCAGGACAAGGGCAAGCGCCAGCCCGCGCATGGGGTCAGCCTCCGCCGCCCAAGGCACGGTACAGCGCCACCAGGTTCTGCGCGCGCTGGCTTTGCACCTGCACCAGGGTCTGCTGGGCCGCGAACAGCGAGCGCTGTGCGTCCAACCGGTCCAGGGCGCTGGAGACACCGGCCGTGTAGCGCTGCTCGGCCGCGTTCAGGCGGCGAGTCTCGGCTTCCACCTGGGCAGCCAGTGCGGCGCGCTGTTCGGCCAGCGTGGCGCGGYCCGCGAGGCTGTCGGCGACCTCGCGGAAGGCGGTCTGGATGGCCTTCTCGTACTGGGCCAGCGCAATGTCCCGCGACGCACGTGCTCCGGCCAGGTTGGCGCGGTTGCGGCCGGCGTCGAAGAGGGGCTGGATCAGCTGCGGCGCAAAGCTCCAGGCCGAGTTCTTGAAC
>NZ_JBFULE010001079.1:0-1478 GCF_056400485.1 Roseateles sp. P5_B10 | reverse complement strand
ATAGATGTGGTTGCCCCCCTCCAGCCGGAAGGCCGGGCCGAGGTCGAGCTTGTCCATCGCGTAGGCAACGAACTCCCAGTTGACGAGGTCCTTCGAGCGCAGGATCGGCACGCCCGGCATGGTGTGCATGGTGGTGCCGGTCAGGTAGAACCAGTCACCGACGCGGATCAGGTCCGGATCTGAAAACTCGTCATAGAACAAGGGATTGGTGAAGGTGCCGTCGCCGTTGTCCGGCGTCCAAGTGGCGGTCGACAAGCCCTTGGACGCGCTCGCCGCTGGCCCCCCGCCCTTCAACGCAGATGCCGGCGCCGCGCAGGGCAACAGCGTCAAGGCGATGCATGACAGCAGCCCGGATATGAAAACTACGGGCGATCTCGACCCATGCCACATGACGCTTCACCTTTCAGATTGCCCAGTTCGAACTGCCGCTGGCGGGCACGCAGCGGGCGATTGTCGACAGACTTTGGTATGACCAAATTGAAGTTTACGCATAAACTGGTCAGACCCTTTTCGGGTTTGGCCTCCCACGTCGTCATCCAAGCCTTCGGCTGTGCTTAGACCGGGTTGGGCGATTCCAGGTCTCTCAAAACCACTCCGGGTAACGCCCGTAACAACCTCTTGAAGGTTCACGCCCAGCCATGCGCCTCCCCAGCCTCCTGCACCGCATCGCCCTTTGCTGCGCCGCCCTCGCCTGCGGGGCCGCGCCGGCTGCCGAACCGGCGCCCGGCGCCAATCCGGTGCTGCGTGACCGCTTCACCGCCGACCCTGCACCGCTGGTCGTGGGCGACACGGTCTATCTCTACGTCGGCCGTGACGAGGCCAAGGGCGACGAGTTCTTCCGCATGAACGAGTGGCTGGCCTATTCCTCCAAGGACCTGCGCCACTGGACCGCCCACGGCGCCTTCATGAAGCCTACCGACTTCAAGTGGGCGGTGGGTGACGCCTGGGCCGCGCAGGTGGTGCAGCGCAATGGCCGCTTCTACTTTTACGCCACCGTGCAGCACAACGACACGCAGCCGGGCAAGGCCATCGGCGTGGCGGTGGCCGACAACCCGCTGGGCCCGTTCAAGGATGCGCGCGGCWCGGCGYTGATCACCGATGCCACGACGCCGGCCCCCTACGGCTGGAACGACATCGACCCCACCGTCTTCATCGACGACGACGGCACYGCCTGGCTGGCCTGGGGCAACCCGGTGCTCTACCTGGCCAAGCTCAAGKCSAACATGACCGAGCTGGACGGSCCCATYGAGAAGATCKCGKTGCCCAACTACACCGAGGGGCCGTGGCTGTCCAAGCGCAAGGGSAYGTACTACMTGACYTACGCRTCCATGGCGCASCAGGGKCTCKYYGAGCATCTGTCYTATGCCACCGCGCCSAGCCCRCGCGGSCCYTGGACCTACCAGGGCMYGCTGACCGGCACCGTGCCMAACAGCTWCACCATCCAYGCYGGCGTCATCGACGACTTCAAGGGMCAGTCC
>NZ_JBFULE010001078.1:0-1480 GCF_056400485.1 Roseateles sp. P5_B10 | reverse complement strand
CGGCCCGCGCCTGCCCCAACGCCCGGCACGGCACCCGCACCGACCGCTGCCACAGCTGTTGCGCCCCCGACCACCGTTGCTACCGCGCCGCAGGCGGCGCCCGAGCCTGAACCTGAAGTTGAGCGCACGCCCGTGCTGCTCGCCTCTGCGGCGCCGACGCCCGCCCCCGCTGCCCCGATGGCCGCCGCGGCACGGGCCGCGGAGCCGCCGCCCAAGCCGGCCGAGGAAGAGGCCGAGGAGCCGCTGAAACTGCTGGCCAAGGTCGAACCGGCCATCCCGCGCCAGATGCAGCAGCAGAGCACCTTCCGCAACGGTTTTGCCCAGGTGCAGTTCACGGTCGGGCCCGACGGCGCGGTCCAGCAGGCCTCGGTCATCAAGGCCAGCCATTCGCGGTTGGGCACGGCGGCCGTCGAGGCCGTCAAGCAATGGCGCTTCGCTCCCATCCGCAAGGCCCGCGAGGCCGCTGTCGAAGTCGCCTTCAAGAGCGACACCGACTGATTTCAGTCTCGGGCGTCCCCGGGTTGACGCTGAGCCAACGGGCGGAGATGCTGTTGTCGAGCCGTTAGAAGTCCTGCGGCCACAAATCAGGGAGTTTCCATGTCCATCCGTCTGCTCGCCCGCATGCTCGCGGGCATTGGTCTTTGTGCTGCCGCCTTCGCAGCCTCGGCCACCGGCCCGTATTCCGGACTCGTCGTTTTCGGCGACAGCCTGTCCGACAGCGGCAACAACGCTTTGCTGCTGTCTCAGGGCCCCGGTGGGCTGCCGCCCGTCAACATTCCGGGCGACGGCTACTACAGCAAGATCCCGTCGACGGCGGGCACGTATTCCAATGGCTGGGTCTGGACGCAGTACTTCGCGCAATCGCTCGGCGTGGCGCTATCGCCCTCACTGGCCGGCGGCAATAACTTCGCCTTCGGTGGTGCACAGACCAGTCTGAACGGTGGCGAGATTCCGCAGTTGCCGGGCTTCCCGTACAGCATGCAAACCCAGCTTGGCATGTATCTGGGCGCCACCGGCAACCTCGCCGATCCGAACGCTCTTTACGTGGTGGCCGGCGGCGGCAACAACATCCGTGTCGCATTGGAAGCGATCGCCATGGGTGCCGACTCTGACGCCACGGCTGCCGCGACAGTGGCCAGCTACGCCGCCGACATGGCCGGCATCGTTGGCAGCCTCAAGCTCGCCGGCGCCCAGCATGTGCTGGTGCTGAACACGCCGAACTTCGGCCTCACGCCGCTGGCCAACGCGATGGGCGCCAGCGGCCAGGCCTCGGCGCTGAGCTTCGCCATGGACACCGCCCTCACCGGCGCGCTGGCTGGCAGCGGCGCACAGGTCTTCGACATGTACGGCTTCATGACGAGCGCCGTGGACAATGCCTCGCAGCTGGGCTTCAGCAACTGGACCAATGCCTGCGCAGCAACCACCAGCAGCTGCGATCTCAGCACCGCGCTGTTCTGGGACGGCATCCACCCCACGACCC
>NZ_JBFULE010001077.1:0-1485 GCF_056400485.1 Roseateles sp. P5_B10 | reverse complement strand
GCCCTGTTCAGCGGCCTCGATGAGCATATCGAGTGCACCTGCGCAACCCAGCAGACCTTTGCCGGCCACACGCCAGGCGATGACTTCACGATCGCGGCATTCCTTGGAAGGTCGTGACCACCATTTGCACTCGAACCTATCCGAGCACCAACCGCTGAGTCCAGGAGTTGGCGACGCCGGAACGGGCGCAACCGCCACTGATTGCCGAAGCGGGTGAGTTACGTCCCGCCGGCTAGGTTTGGGGATCACTGCCCTCGACAACGCACCGGTCAGACCACGACAGTCTCACTTACCACTGAGCTGTCGCGAAACGCAGGCGGCTCTATTTTTTTGTGCCAGTTTTGGCCTGTTTACGGCAAGTCCCGTCAAGCGTATTACTACGGATTGCGTCATGAATGCAACGCTCTTCTAAGCGTGTCAGCTGACAAGTGTAAGTAAGAGCTACGGAGATTCGTCGAGTTACAGACAACGACAGTCCAAGGCGGGTGCTGTTCAAGGCGGCAGGCGGTAGCGTTGATAGGTGCATCCTTCGCCTATATGCGCCCTTCTTTGCCGGACGTGCCGCTAACGGCTACCCATTTGCCCAGCTGATGCAGTTGGGCGAAATGCATCGAATGCACATAGGGTTTGCATTCATAGGATTTGCACCAAAGCCAAGCGCGGTTAACTGGCCGCCTATGCTGCGGTCAAACCACAACGGCGCGTCCACATAGATACGGGTATCAAAAGACCCGGTCAGGCCGAGAGGAACGGCAGGGGCGCGAAACCAAGGCCCCGCCTACCATGTCTAACGTTCCGCTGACAACTGCGTTAGCCGCTTCCCAACCGGGGACCGACGTGGCAGCGCCCGCAGCTTCAAGGAGTGGCTCAGCGCCTCCCCTCTTCCGAGCGGAAGTCCTTTCAGCACGCCAAGCACAGTGGTTGGGCGACATCCGCATCGCTCGGCCATTGAGCTTTAGCCTCGTCGCAGGCGCCTCGTTGTTCATGGCCGCAGTTCTCGTTGCGTACGTCTGCTGGGGGCAGATCACGCGAAAGATCACTGTGCACGGCCTCCTTTTGCCAGCGGGAGGACTGATCAATGTCACGGCGCCGCAGGCTGGCGTGATTGCCAAATTTCTGGCGCACGAAGGCGACATTGTGGAACTTGGCCAGCCACTGTTGACTCTTAAGGCCGAGCGCATCACCGCCCGAGGAGATGCCGCACTACTTACCGCTCAGGCAATAGCGGCTCGTCGCGCGACCCTAGAAACAGAACGTCGCCTAACCGACCAAAACCTGCGACAGAGATCCGAAGCCCTGCTTAGCCGAGAGCAAAGCCTGCGCAGCGAGGAAAGACAAGCAATTGCTGAGATTGAGGCACACGAGTTGCGCCTGCAACTCGCGCAGAAGACGTTGCAGCGGCAACAGGACTTGGCCGGCAGCGGCTTCGTGGCCGCCGCACAGGTCCAGCAGAAGCAGGAGGAACTCCTCGACCTCCAACTGCGC
>NZ_JBFULE010001076.1:0-1491 GCF_056400485.1 Roseateles sp. P5_B10 | reverse complement strand
AGACCGTGGACCGTCATGGCAAGACCGTCGACCAGGAGTCCTTCAACTCGATCTACATGATGGCCGACTCGGGTGCCCGCGGTAGCGCGGCCCAGATCCGCCAGTTGGCTGGCATGCGCGGCCTGATGGCCAAGCCGGACGGCTCCATCATCGAGACCCCCATCACGGCGAACTTCCGTGAAGGCCTGAACGTGTTGCAGTACTTCATCTCCACCCACGGTGCTCGTAAGGGCCTGGCGGACACGGCGCTGAAGACCGCGAACTCCGGCTACCTGACGCGTCGCCTGGTCGACGTGACCCAGGATCTGGTGGTCATCGAGAATGACTGCGGCACCGACAACGGCATGGCGATGCGTGCCTTGGTCGAAGGTGGTGAAGTCATCGAATCGCTGCGTGACCGCGTCCTCGGCCGCGTCACCGCGATCGATGTTGTGCACCCCGAGACCCAGATTTCGCTGCTGGGTGCCAGCCACATGCTGGACGAAGACACGCTGGACGTGCTGGAAGCCGCTGGTGTCGACGAAATCAAGGTCCGCACGCCGCTGACCTGCGCCACACGTTTCGGCCTTTGCGCCAAGTGCTATGGCCGCGACCTCGGCCGCGGTGGCCTGGTGAACGTCGGTGAAGCTGTCGGCGTCATTGCCGCGCAGTCCATCGGCGAACCCGGTACGCAGCTGACGATGCGAACCTTCCACATCGGCGGTGCGGCGTCGCGTGCAGCGGTGGCCTCCAGCGTCGAAGCCAAGTCGGACGGCATCATCGGCTTCAACGCCACGATGCGCTACGTCACCAACGGCAAGGGCGAACTGGTGGTGATTTCCCGCTCCGGCGAGATCGTCATTTCCGACCCGCACGGCCGCGAGCGTGAGCGTCACAAGGTGCCGTATGGCGCGATCCTGAACATCAAGGCCAGCCAGACCATCAAGGCCGGTGTGGTGCTCGCGAACTGGGACCCGCTGACCCGCCCGATCATCACGGAATTCGCCGGCAAGGCAAAGTTCGAGAACGTCGAGGAAGGCGTGACCGTCGCCAAGCAGGTGGACGAGGTGACCGGTCTGTCGACCCTGGTCGTCATCGACCCGAAGCGCCGCGGTGCGGCCAAGGTGATCCGCCCGCAGGTCAAGCTGTTGGACGCTGGTGGCCACGAGGTCAAGATCCCGGGTACCGATCACTCGGTGGCCATCGGCTTCCAGGTCGGCTCGCTGATCCAGATCCGCGACGGCCAGGAGCTGCTGCCCGGTGAAGTGCTCGCCCGTATCCCGGTCGAAGGCCAGAAGACTCGCGACATTACCGGCGGTCTGCCGCGTGTGGCGGAACTCTTCGAAGCCCGCTCGCCCAAGGATGTTGGTGTGCTCGCCGAGCAGACCGGTACCGTGTCGTTCGGCAAGGAGACCAAGGGCAAGATTCGCCTGCAGATCACCGACCCGGACGGCAAGGCCCACGAGGAACTCGTGCCCAAGGAAAAGAACATCCTGGTGCACGAAGGCCAGG
>NZ_JBFULE010001075.1:0-1498 GCF_056400485.1 Roseateles sp. P5_B10 | reverse complement strand
CCTGTGGATGGACGCGACACACAGCGTCAGCAAGGCCCAGGGCCACAACTCGGCAATGGTCACACTGGTCCTCAGCACGCTGCTGACGTTGCTGCTGGGCGCCAAGCTGTTCGGTCTGTACTGAGCCCTCGAGGACAACAACAATGAGTACTTTCGGCTCCAAGCGCATCGTCGTCGGTGCGCATTACGGCCTGCGTGACTGGCTCGCGCAACGCGTCACCGCCGTGCTGATGGCCCTGTTTACCGTCGTGCTGCTGGTGCAGGTGCTGATGCCCGGCGCCCTCGGCTATGACCGCTGGGCGGCGATCTTTTCCCAGCAGTGGATGAAGGTCATCACCTTCGTGACCATCCTGTCCCTGGCCTATCACGCCTGGGTCGGCATGCGTGACATCTGGATGGATTACGTGAAGCCTGTCGGCGTGCGCCTGGCACTGCAGGTGTTCACGCTCGTTTGGCTTGTGGGTTGCGCTGGTTGGGCGATCCAGGTTCTGTGGAGACTCTGATGGCGCAGCTTGCGACCCGTAAGTTTGATGTGGTGATCGTCGGGGCCGGTGGCTCCGGCATGCGCGCCTCGCTGCAACTGGCATTGGCCGGCCTGAACGTGGCCGTGCTGTCCAAGGTCTTCCCGACCCGCTCGCACACCGTCGCCGCGCAAGGCGGCATCGGCGCGTCCCTGGGCAACATGTCCGAGGACAACTGGCACTACCACTTCTTCGACACCGTCAAGGGTTCGGACTGGCTGGGCGACCAGGACGCCATCGAGTTCATGTGCCGCGAGGCGCCCAAGGTCGTCTACGAGCTTGAGCACTTCGGCATGCCCTTCGACCGCAATGCCGACGGCACCATCTACCAGCGCCCGTTCGGCGGCCACACCGCCAACTACGGCGAGAAGCCCGTGCAGCGCGCCTGCGCCGCGGCCGACCGCACCGGCCACGCGCTGCTGCACACGCTCTATCAGCAGAACGTCAAGGCGCGCACGCAGTTCTTCGTCGAGTGGATGGCGCTGGACATCATCCGCGACGCCGAGGGCRATGCCGTCGGCGTGACCGCGCTGGAGATGGAGACGGGCGAGGTCCAGATCCTGCACGCCAAGACCGTGCTGCTGGCCACCGGCGGCGCCGGCCGCATCTTCGCGGCCTCCACCAACGCCTTCATCAACACCGGTGACGGCCTGGGCATGGCGGCGCGTGCCGGCATCCCGCTGGAAGACATGGAGTTCTGGCAGTTCCACCCCACCGGCGTGGCCGGCGCGGGCGTGCTGCTGACCGAAGGCTGCCGCGGCGAAGGCGCGATCCTGCGCAACAGCAACGGCGAGCGCTTCATGGAGCGCTACGCCCCGACGCTGAAGGACCTGGCGCCGCGCGACTTCGTGTCGCGCTCGATGGACCAGGAGATCAAGGAAGGTCGCGGCTGCGGTCCCAACAAGGACTATGTGCTGCTGGACATGACCCACCTGGGCGCCGAGACGATTGCCAAGCGCCTGCCGTCGGTGCTGGAG
>NZ_JBFULE010001074.1:0-1501 GCF_056400485.1 Roseateles sp. P5_B10 | reverse complement strand
GATCGGCGACCGTGACCTCGATCAGCACACGTTTGTGAGCGTCGGGATGTCAGCGTATGCCGGGTTGGTCATTGCCTTTCTCGGCGGCATCCACTGGGGCCTGTCCTTTGCACGTGGCCTGCCTGGGCGTCAGCCCCTGGTCTGGGGCATCAGCGCCGTGCTGCTGGGCTGGCTGGGTGTGGTAATGCCGGCCTATGCGGGCCTGGCTCTGCATGGCGGTGTGCTGATCGCCTGTTATCTCGTCGACCGCCGCGTGTACCCGCAGCTCGGCGCGGCGGACTGGCTGACCTTGCGCTTTCGGCTCACCGCCGTCGCAGCGCTGAGCTGCTTTCTCGCCGCCGCGGGTAGCTGATGCGGGGACCAAGCTACAAGATTGAGCTGGCCGACATTGCGGCCCATCGCTATCGCGTCACGCTGACCCTTACCAGCCCAGCGGCTGAGCAGTTCTTCAGCCTGCCGGTGTGGATCCCTGGCAGCTACCTCGTGCGCGAGTTCGCCAAGCATCTGAGCGGGATGACGGCCCGTCAGGGCGGCAACGAACTGGTCGTCGAGCAACTCGACAAGGCCAGTTGGCGCGTGCGCTGCAGCGGCCAGCCGCGAGCCAAGGCATTGACCCTGAGCTATGACGTCTACGCCTTCGACGCCTCGGTGCGAACCGCCTGGCTGGACAGCCGGCGCGCTTTTTTCAACGCCAGCAGCCTATGCCTGCGCGCCCATGGCCGCGAGAGCGAGCCGCATCGCGTGACATTGGGGCAACTGCCCGAGGGCTGGCGTGTCGCAACCGGGATGAGCGCTGCCGAGGGAAGCTGGGAGGCCGCCGACTACGACGAATTGCTAGACCACCCTTTCGAGATCGGCCCGCACTGGCAGGGCGAGTTCATCGCCGCCGGCGTGCCGCATCGCATCGTCGTGGCCGGCGCCTGGCCGAGCTTTGACGGCGAGCGCCTGCTGGCCGATGTGCGGCGCATCTGCGAGGCCCACATCGCGTTCTGGGGTGGTGCACCTTTCGAGCATTACAGCTTCCTGCTCTCGGCCGTGGATGACGGCCATGGCGGCCTGGAGCACCGTGCCAGCACGGCGCTGATCTGTGCACGGCGTGAACTGCCGACAGCCGCTGAAAGCGCTGCACCCAGCGACAACTATGTGCGTCTGCTCGGCCTGTTCAGCCACGAGTACTTCCATGCTTGGAACGTCAAGCGGCTGCGCCCTGCGGAGTTCGCGACCTTCGACTACCAGCGCGAGAACTACACCGAGCTGCTGTGGTTCTTCGAGGGGTTCACCAGCTACTACGACGAACTGATGCTGTGCCGCGCCGGCCTGGTCGATGCGCCGCGGTATCTGAAACTGCTCGCTGCCAGCGTCAACAGCGTGCTGGCCTCGCCGGGCCGGCGCGTGCAGCCGCTGGCCCAAGCCAGCTTCGAGGCCTGGACCAAGTACTACCGGCCCGACGAGAACAGCGTCAACGCCRCGAGCAACTACTACGGCCAGGGCGCCCTTGTCG
>NZ_JBFULE010001073.1:0-1501 GCF_056400485.1 Roseateles sp. P5_B10 | reverse complement strand
GATCTGGGCTATGGCAAGGCCTATCGCTACGCGCATGACGAGCCGGGCGGCTACGCGGCCGGTGAGCAATACCTGCCTGACGGGCTTGAAGGCCAGCGCTGGTACGAACCCGTGCCGCGCGGGCTGGAACTGCGCATTGCCGACAAGCTGGCCGAGCTGCGCCGCCTGGATGATGAAGCGACTTAGCGCGGCCCTGCTCGCGCTGTGCGCCTTGGCTGCACACGCGGCCGATGGCCCGACGCTGACCCGCGTGCGCGACACCGGCGTCATCGTCATTGGCTACAGGCCGGCCTCTCTGCCTTTCTCCTACCTCGACGCCCAGTTGCGCCCCACCGGCTACACGGTCGAGCTCTGCGACCGCATCGTTGCGGCCGTGCGAACCAAGCTGCAGCTGCCGGACCTGGAGGTGCGCCGCGTCGAGGTGGCATCCGCCACGCGCATGCCCCTGGTCATCAACGGCACGCTGGACCTGGAGTGCGGCATCACGACGCACACCGCCGAGCGGGCGCGCCAGCAGGCCTTCTCGCTGACCATCTTCATCGCCGAGACTCGGCTGATGACGCGTGCCGCCGAGCGCGTGCAGGGCCTGACCGACCTGCGCGGCTTGGCCGTAGCGTCCACCATCGGCACGACCAGCATCCAGCATCTGGCCAAGGCCAACGACCAGCAGGGCTTGGGCATCCGCATCCTCGGCGGACTGGACGACCCTGAAGGCTTCCAGCTGCTGCGCAGCGGCCGCGCCTCGGCCTTCCTGATGGACGACGTGCTGCTGCGCGCGCTGCTGGCCCAGCAGGGCCCTGGCGCGGACGACTACCGCATCTCCGACCAGGCCCTGACCGTGGAGCCTTATGCCATCGGCCTGCGCAAGAATGATCCGCAGTTCAAGGCGTTGGTGGATGAGGTGCTGCACAGCCTCTACCGCAGCGGCGAGATCCACGCGATCTACCGCCGCTGGTTCGAGTCGCCGCTGCCGTCGCAGGGGCTGAACCTGAAGCTGCCGATGAGCGCGGCCTTCCGCCGCGTCATTGCGAACCCGACGGATTCGCCCGATCCTGAGAAGTACCGCTAGCGGAAGGCATCCAGCACGATGCCGTGTCGGTTCAGCTTGTCGTACAGCGTCTTGCGCGGCGTGCCCAGCAGCTCCATCGCGGCGGGCACCTTGCCATGGCTGCGGCGCAGGGCCTGTTCGATCAGCGTCTTCTCGACCAGATCCATCTGCCGCGCGAGGTTCAGCGCCGGCACGGCCTGCAGCGCGGCCTGGGGGTCGAGGTCGTCCAGTGCCAGCACGAAGCGGTCGGCCGCGTTGCGGATCTCGCGCACATTGCCGGGCCAGTCATGGGCCATCAGCTCGCGCAGCTTCTCGGGCGTCAACTCGGGCGCGGCACGCTCGTAGCGCGCACAGGCTTGCACGACAAAGTGCTGGAACAGCAGCGGGACGTCCTCGCGGCGCTCGCGCAGCGGCGGCAGCGTCAACGTGGCGATGTTGAGTCGGTAATAAAGG
>NZ_JBFULE010001072.1:0-1505 GCF_056400485.1 Roseateles sp. P5_B10 | reverse complement strand
GCGCAAGGCGGTGTCGACGGTGGCGCCCTCCTCCACCTCCAGCCAGCGGTGCTGAACATCACCCGCCCGCGGGCTCCACACCAGCTCAACGCGGACCATATTGACTCTCGGCACGCTGCACGAAACTGTCGACGAAGGTGTTGGCGATGCGGTCGAACACCGGGCTGACGACAGCCTCCAGCGCGCCGCTGCTGAAGGCATAGCTGAGCTCGAAGGCGATCTTGCAGGCCGTGGCTTCGGCCTCCGCACCGGGCTTGTTCAAGGGCTGGAACTGCCACAGCCCGTCCAGATGCGAGAAGGGGCCGTCGACCAGCTCCATGCGCACGCTGCGGCCGTCCTCGTTGTGGTTGCGCGTGGTGAAGGCGTGGCGCACGCCAGCGTACGCCAGGTGCAGGCGTGCCGTGACGGTGTCGGCCTCACGCCCCAGCACCTCGACCTTGTTGCACCAGGGCAGGAACTCGGGATAGCGCTCCACCGCGGTGACCAGCTCGTACATCTCGCGGGGTGTGTACCAGAGCAGAACGGACTTTTTGACCTGCTTCATAGAATCCACAAATTGTATTGAGGGGCTTCGCCCCCATTTGCGACCCCATGTCCATCGCCGAGAACCGCCGCGCCCGTTACGACTACCACATCGAAGAACAGTTCGAGGCGGGCGTCGTTCTCTCCGGCTGGGAGATCAAGGCCATCCGCGCCGGCCAGGTCCAGCTGACCGATGGCTACGTGATGATCAAGAACGGCGAGCTGTTCCTGATCGGCTGCCGCATCAATGCGCTGCGCAGCGCGTCAACCCACGTCACGCCCGAAGCCGACCGCACCAAGAAGCTGTTGATGCACAAGGCCGAGATCAAGCGGCTGGTCGGCAAGATCGAGCAGCGCGGCTTCACCCTCGTGCCGCTGAACCTGCATTACAAGGGCGGCCGCGTGAAGGCCGACATTGCGCTGGCCAAGGGCAAGGCCCAGCATGACAAGCGCGAGACGGAGAAGAAGCGGGACTGGGAGAGAGAAAAGGGCCAATTGATGCGACACGCATCAACAGGCCGTAAGGACTGATGACTCGCGTAGCGGCTCATTGGACCTTTCGCCAAAAGGGGCAATTGATGAGGCACAAGGTCTCAAACAAGAGCTGACAGCGCCTGTTCGATGTCGGCCTTCAGGTCGGCCCCATCTTCCAAGCCGATCGCGAATCGCACCAGCGTGCCGCCATTGAACGGCAGCGGCAGGTCGCGGCTGCGGCTCATGTCGTAGGGCACGGCCAGGCTCATCGGGCCGGCCCAGGAATAGCCAATGCCGAATAGCTGCAGCGCGTCGACGAAGGCATCGACTTGTGCAGCGCTGTATTCCGGCCTGAAGACGGCAGAGAACAAGCAGGCTGCGCCCGCTCCACCAACCGCCAGCCAGTTCTCATGCCCAGGCGAGCCCCGCAGCGCGGGATGGAAAACCTGCGCCACCTCGGGCCGATCCGCCATCCAGTTCGCGAGCTGGCGTGTCACATGATCCTGGGC
>NZ_JBFULE010001071.1:0-1509 GCF_056400485.1 Roseateles sp. P5_B10 | reverse complement strand
CCTCTATGGCTTCGAGCCGGGCGACGTCGACGCGACACCGGAGGCCTTCGACGCGCGCACCCATCCCGACGACCTGGCGCAGATGGACAAGGACCGCGAGGACCATTTCGCCGGCCGCACGCCGCTCTACCGCAACGAACACCGCGTGCTGGCCAAGGACGGCAGCTGGAAATGGATCCTGAGCCGCGGCATGGTCATCGCGCGGGACACGGCCGGCCGGCCGTTGCGCATGGTCGGCACGCACACCGACATCACCGATCGCAAGCGCCAGGAGGCGCTGGTCTGGCAGCAGGCGCGTGTCGACACGCTGACCGGCCTGCCCAACCGCCGTTCGCTGCGCGAACGCATCGAGCGGGCGCTGGCCCTGCGCGCGCTGCGCGGCGACGAGCTCGCCGTGATGTTCGTCGACCTCGATCATTTCAAGGAGGTCAACGACTCCCTGGGCCATGACGTCGGTGACGCGCTGCTGGTGCAGGTGGCGGGGCGGCTGCAGGAGCACATGCCCCCGGGCGGCGTGGTCGCGCGCATGGGTGGCGACGAGTTCACCGTGCTGCTGGCGACGGATCAGGCGGTGCTCGCGGCCGAGCGCGTCGGGCACGACCTGCTGGAAGCCTTGTCCGAGGCCTTCGAGGTCGCCGGCGAGCGGGTCTATGTATCGGCCAGCATCGGTGTCAGCCTGGCGCCCCGCGATGGCGTCGAGATCGAGGCCCTGTTCAAGCATKCCGATCTGGCGCTGTATGAAGCCAAGGGCGCGGGCCGCAACCGCATGAGCCTGTTCACGCCGGCCCTGCACGAGGCCGCGCAACGGCGCGCCCGGCTGGTGGCCGAGTTGCGCGAGGCGCTGCGGTTGTCGCAATTCAGCCTGGTCTATCAGCCCATCCTGTCGCTGCAAGACCCGACCGCGCCGCCGCGCAAGGCTGAGGCGCTGCTGCGCTGGTCCCACCCCCAACTGGGTGACGTCAGCCCGGCCCAGTTCATCCCGATCGCGGAGACCAGCGGCTTCATCGTCGACATCGGCGACTGGGTCTTTCGTGAGGCCGCAGCCCAGGTGCTGGCCTGGCGCGCGGCGGGGCACGAGGGCTTCCAGATCAGCGTCAACAAGTCACCGGTGCAATTTCTCGGCGAGCGCAGCCACCGTGTGCAGCCGGACTGGGTCACGCATCTGCGCGGCCTGGGATTGCCCGGCGACGCGCTGGCGGTGGAGATCACCGAAGGGCTGCTGCTGGAGCGCGATGAAGCGGTGGCCGAGCGGCTGYGGGCGCTGCGCGAGGCAGGGTTGGCGATCTCGCTGGACGACTTCGGCACCGGCTATTCGTCGCTGAGCTATCTGCAGCATCACGACATCGACACCGTCAAGATCGATCGCAGCTTTGTCGCCGGGCTGGAGAACGGCGGCAAGGCACTGGCGCTGTGCCGGGCCATCGTGACGATGGCGCATGAGCTGGGGATGGAGGTGGTGGCGGAAGGGGTGGAGACGGAGGCGCAGATGGTGGCGCTCAGGGAGATGGG
>NZ_JBFULE010001070.1:0-1511 GCF_056400485.1 Roseateles sp. P5_B10 | reverse complement strand
GACCAGATTGGCCTGGACGGCGTTCTCGGTCGCGTCCGACGGATAGCCCGACGTCATCGCGCCCTCGTAGAACGTCCCCCGCCCCCCGTTGCTGTTGTCGCCGCCGATGCCCAGGACGATCGCACCCTCCTTGCTCATGGTCGTATACCCCCCGCTCGGGCGCACGCCGTCATAGAAGGTCGACAGCGAGCCGGCCTGTGTGTTGCCGCCGCGGATGGCCCAGTGGTTCGGCTCACCCTTGACGATGGCCGTGACGAATCGGCTGGTGATCGTGGGGTCATTCGCGTTGAGGTGCGGGTCGCGGCCCGAGAACAGGCCGTTCTCCAGGTCCGCCATGATCCAGGGGCCCGGGCCTGCTCCGGTGCCCCAGGCGGACTGGTTGCCGAAGTAGATCGTTTCCATGTGGCCATTGCCGGTGTCGTTCCCGCTCGGCTCGGCATTGCCGTAGTCGAAGCAGCATGCCGAGTTGAAATGCCACCCGTCGAGGGCCGCGTACATGCCTTCGGGCTGGTCGCCCACCGCGATGCCATTGGTGGCGTTGTTGCGGTAGCCGGTTCCTGGTGGGATGAAGACGCCATAGACCTTCTGGCCCGAGAGCGTCAACGGCGCCGCGTTGGCGACAGCGAGATTGTCGTAGCCGCCGGCCGCCGGCCCCTTGAAGAAGCCGGGGGGCGCCTGCGTGAGGTGGTTGTTGCGCCCCGATTGGTCGTAGATGACGCTGATCAGGCAGGTCGTGCCCGCACAGAAGGCGTCCTGCAGCGCCGCGTTGGCGATGCCGCTGGAAAGGGCGGTGACGTCGAGCGTCGCATTGTCCGATTGCCTGAGGACCTGGTACAGCGGACCCGTATAGGTCGAGAGCAGGACCCGCGTCGTGCTGTGCGCCGCGACGCACGGCGTGCCGCCGGCGGCGTAGATGTCGCAAGGCCCCTGCGCAGCCGAAGGCGCAGGCGCCGGCGCAGGTGTAGGGGCAGGTGCAGGTGCAGGGGCAGGGGCGTCGCCACCACCGCCGCCACAGCCCGCCACCAGGGTCGCGGTGACGATGGAGAGAACGGTGAGCTGTTTGCTGTACTTCATGGCGGAAAAGATGTGTGGTTCGTTGACTGTTATGGCGCGGCGGCGCTGATCACGGAGCAGGCATTGGCTCCTGCAGCCGCGGCTGTTCATTTCGTGCACAACTCGCTGATGGCGTTGGGGGCGGTGGCGACGATCAAGCCCAGCCGATAGGGCGGCTCGCCTCAGCCGGCGGCTGGATCAGGGGCTCGCCGGATTTCCATTCGAAAGCGCTGGCCTGGGCCGGCGACCCGCCGCCGACGGCGGGGGCGTCGTGTCGCTGCCTGCGCTGTTGCCGCCGCAACCTGCCAAGCCGACCGCAGGGACGCAAAGTGCGGCGAGTCGTTGACTGAACTTGTTCACAAGGAAAGGGGTCTGGTTCCTTGAAGGGCGGCCAGGGCGCCGCACCATGGCCGCGAGCCAACGGCAGGCTCAGCAGGTCCTTGCGGGCCACCCTTGGG
>NZ_JBFULE010001069.1:0-1515 GCF_056400485.1 Roseateles sp. P5_B10 | reverse complement strand
CTGATCAACAGCGCCGTGTACGAGGATGGCCGCATCGTGGCCGAGCCCAGCCTGGAGGGGGTGTCCGAGGCGCTGGAGAGAACGAGCGGCTTTGTCTGGATCGCGCTGCGCGACCCGAGCGATGAGGAGCTCAACCTGCTGCAGCACGAGCTGGACTTGCCGCCATTGGCCGTCGAGGATGCCCGCAAGGGCCATCAGCGGCCCAAAGTGGAAGAGTACGGCGACATGCTGTTCGCCGCGATGCATCTGCTGGAGACCAGCACCGACGGCTTGGAGGTGGGCGAGGTGCACGTCTTCGTCGGCGCGCGCTTCATCGTCTCGGTACGCCACCGCAGCAGCCAGGGTTTCCTGGGCGTGCGCGGGCGTGCGGAGCGCGAGCCGCATCTGCTGCGCCAGGGGCCAGGTTTYGTCTTCTACGCACTGATGGACGCCGTCGTGGACCGCTACTTCCCGCTCATCGACGCCATCGAGGCCGAATTGGAGCAACTGGAAGCGACCATGTTCCAGCCCCATCAGGATCGCCAGTCCGTCGTGCAGCGCCTGTTCGCGCTGAAGCAGCGCCTGGCCACGCTGCGCCATGCCGTCACGCCGCTGCTGGAGGTGACGGCCAAGCTGCACGGTGGCCGCGTGCCCGTCGTCTGCAAGGCCCTGCAGGACTACTTCCGCGACGTCTACGACCACCTGCTGCGCATCCAGGCCAGCATCGACGCCGCGCGCGAAACCATCATCGCGGCGACCCAGGTCAACCTCACCCTGGTCACGCTGGACGAGTCCCTCGTCACCAAACGCCTGGCCGCCTGGGCCGCCATCTTTGCGGCGTCCACGGCCCTGGCGGGCATCTGGGGGATGAACTTCGAGCACATGCCCGAGCTGAAATGGACGTTGGGCTACCCGATGGCGCTGGGCGTGATCGTCCTCGTCAGCGGGGCGCTGTACTGGCGCTTCAAGCGCCTCGGATGGTTGTGACCGACACCCGCCCCGACCCCGACGCGCTGCTGGCCCAGTTGCAGCGCGACGAAGCCGCCGCCCAGCGCGGCCGGCTGAAGATCTTCTTCGGCGCCAACGCGGGTGTTGGAAAAACCTTCGCCATGCTGGTCGCCGCGCATGCGGCTCGCGCCCAAGGCCGGGTGGTGCGCATCGGCGTCGTCGAGACCCACGGCCGCGCCGACACCGAGGCCATCGCGCGCGATCTGCCGCGCCTGGCGCTGAAGGACATCGTCCACCGCGGCCAGACCCTGCGCGAGTTCGACCTCGATGCCGCGCTGGCCTGGGGCCGCGAGCAAGCGGGCGGCGTGCTCCTGCTGGATGAGCTGGCCCACAGCAACGCGCCGGGCTCGCGCCACGCCAAGCGCTGGCAGGACGCGCAGGAGCTGTGCGAGGCCGGCATCGAGGTCTGGACGACGCTGAACGTGCAGCACCTGGAGAGCCTGAACGACGTCGTTGGCGGCATCACCGGCATCCGTGTCTGGGAAACCCTGCCCGACAAGGTCTTCGATGCGGCCGACGAGGTGGTCG
>NZ_JBFULE010001068.1:0-1519 GCF_056400485.1 Roseateles sp. P5_B10 | reverse complement strand
GCTCTCCGGCCGCGTGGCCTGGCGCCTCATCGCGCCGGACCGCCTGCCGCTGATCGGCGGTCTGGCGGCTCCCGGTGAGGCGGCCGAGCAACTGCGCCTGCAGCCACGCCAGCCGGGGCTCATCGCCTGCACCGGTTTTGCCTCGCGAGGCATCACCTGGGCGGCCCTGGCCGGGCGCCTGGTCGCGGCGCTGGCCCTGGGCTCGCCACGGCCGCTCGAGGCCGAGCTGCTGGACGCTGTCGACCCGCTGCGCTTCGCGTTGCGCCAGCGACGCAGGCCGGGCGGCTGAGCCGGCCTGTTTGGCCCTGGTTCGGGCAACTATTGCCGCTTCCTCCCCCATATCGCTCTTCCGCCCCACCAGAGCCGGCGGCACACTGCGCTGTTGACACCGGCCTGGCCAGTGTCCTTTTCCTTATCTGATGGAGACGACGGCATGAGCGGTTCGCAGCGGTTGAAGTTGGCTCTGGGCGTTGTGCTCGGCGTGGTCACCGTGGGCGCCGGCATGGCGCTGTCCGGCCTGGGCGACACCGCCGGCGCCGCCAAGGGTTGGTTGTATGCCGTTCTGGCGCTCACCTGGGTGGCCGGCCTGTTCGGCCTGCTGACCAGTGGCGGCTCGGGCGGCAGCCTGCATGCGGCCACCGAGGCCGCCGAGGCGCTGGCTCGCTTTGACCTGACCCACCCCATTCCGCGCGGCGGCAGTGGTGACGTCGGACGCCTGCTCGGCGCGCTGGACGACACCCAGCAAGGGCTGCAAAAACTCATCGCCAAGGTGCGCGAAGCCGCCGACAGCATTGGCACGGCCAGCGCCGAAATCGCCACCGGCAACCTGGACCTCAGCCAGCGCACCGAGCAGACGGCGAGCAATCTGCAGAACACCGCGTCGTCCATGTCCGAGTTGACCGGCACCGTCAAGCAGACGGCCGACGCAGCCATGACGGCCAACCAGCTTGCCAGCTCCGCCGCCAGCGTCGCCCGGCGCGGCGGCGAGGCCGTGTCGCAGGTCGTCGCGACCATGGATCAGATCAGCCACAGCTCGCGCAAGATCAACGAGATCATCGGCACCATCGACGGCATCGCCTTCCAGACCAACATCCTGGCGCTGAACGCCGCCGTGGAAGCGGCCCGCGCCGGCGAGCAGGGCCGTGGCTTCGCCGTCGTGGCCGGCGAGGTGCGGCTGCTGGCCCAGCGTAGCGCCGAGGCCGCGAAGGAGATCAAGAGCCTCATCAGTGCCAGCGTCGAGCGTGTGGACTCCGGTACCCAGCAGGTGCAGGACGCCGGCGCGACGATGACCGAGATCGTTGCCAGCGTGCAGCGCGTGACCGACATCATTGGCGAAATCAGCGCCGCGGCGCGCGAGCAGAGCGAGGGCATCGGCGTCGTCAACGGCTCCGTCGTGCAGCTCGACCAGATGACGCAGCAGAACGCCGCCCTGGTGGAGGAATCCGCCGCCGCGGCCGAAAGCCTGCGCGAGCAGTCGGCCCGCATGGCCGAGGCCATTGGGGTGTTCAAGCTCAGCGGC
>NZ_JBFULE010001067.1:0-1520 GCF_056400485.1 Roseateles sp. P5_B10 | reverse complement strand
TCACCGGACACGCTGCTCGACACGTATCACGCCGAGCGCCACCCGGTTGGCGCTCGCGTGCTCAAGACCACGATGGCGCAAGTTGCRCTGCACCGCGAGGACGATCGCACGCTGGCCGTGCGCGACATCGTGGGCGAGCTCCTCAAGATGGAGGAGCCGCGCAAGCGAGTCGCTGCGGAGATGTCCGGCCTGGGCATCCACTATGACCTTGGCAAGGGCCACCCCCTGCTCGGACGCCGCATGCCCGATCTCGACTTGGTCTCCGCGATCGGCCCGCTGCGCGTCTTTTCCCTGCTGCATGGTGCCCGACCGGTGCTGCTCAACGTCGGTGAGCTCGGGAGCTTTGACATCGCTGCCTGGGCAGATCGGGTTCGGCTGGTCGACGCAAAGTACATAGGTACGTGGGAGCTTCCGGCAGTCGGGGTGGTCACTGCGCCCGACGCGGTGTTGATTCGACCCGACGGCCATGTTGCTTGGGTCGGAAACACACCTCGGGTCGGGCTCGTCGACGCACTGACCACCTGGTTCGGGCCGCCCGCGGCGGCGTAGCGCATCCGGCTCGATGGTGCGGCGCGACAGGGCAATCGTTGCCTTCTGTCTCGCTTGCCGTCAGCTAGCGTGCGGGACTCAGTGGCGCCCGGAGAAGGCCCTGAATCAGGGGCTCCGAATAGAACTCTCCGCCGCTCTCACTGCCCGCCACAGCGGCACCGGCGCCATCGCATAGCCCCTGACGCGCTTGAAGCCACGGGCGTAGAAGGCCGCGATGACCGTCACATCGCACTGGGCATGAGGGTCTCCGCGTCGCCTTCGTGGATCCAGGGATCGCGCTCACAGCAAAAGGGCCGCGATGGTAGCCGCGGCGCCGCCTCCGATATGCTCCCGCCCCAGTTGTACATACAAGTGGAGCATTCCCATGACGACCTATGACATCGTCATCGCCGGCGGCGGCGTGTCGGGCCTGTATTGCGCGCTGCGCCTGGCCGACGCGGGCCACCGCATCCTCGTGCTCGAAGCCGCAGCCGACCGCTGGGGCGGACGCATCGAGACCGAGGACATGGACGGCTTCATCGCCGAGTACGGGCCGATGCGCTTCGAGCCGACGCTGCAGCCGCGTTTCGCTGCCCTGTGCGCCGAGCTCGGCGTGGGCCTGCTCGACTTCTCCGGCCCCTCATCGGATCAAGTCAGCACCGATGACACCGACCTGCCCGAGGCCGAGCGCGGCCTGAACTCGCTGCAGCTGCTCAAGCGCGGGGTCATGCTCATCATGGGCCGTGCGCCCGATGACCAGGCCTGGATCGATGCGCTGACGGAAGGCGACTACATGCGGCTGCGCAAGCACGCCCAGCTGCACGGCCAGCCGCTGTGGGACATGGGCTTCTGGAACGCGCTGTCGGCGCAGGGCATCCTGAGCCACCGGGCGCTGGTGAAGCTGCGCGACACCGGGACCTTCTATCACATGATCCCGGAGAACCTGAATGCGGCCGAGTGGATCATCTGGTGGCTGCGCGCGCTCAAGACCG
>NZ_JBFULE010001066.1:0-1520 GCF_056400485.1 Roseateles sp. P5_B10 | reverse complement strand
CGTGGACGACGCGCTTCAGGTCTTCCAGGTTCTCGGGACGGCTCGGGTCCGGATGGTGGTTGGGGAAGTCGCCATCGACCTTGGAGAAGATGTCGATGACTTCGCAGCCCAGAGCGCGCAGGATGGCCGGGGCCGAGGCGCCGGGGATGCCGTTGCCGCTGTCGACGACGATCTTCATCGGGCGGGCCAGCTTGCAGTCATTGACGACCCGGTGGGTGTACTCGGGCACGATGTCGATCTTGCCGACACGGCCCTTGCCCTTGGCGTAGTCCTCGGCCTCGATGCGCTGGCGCAGGCCCTGGATCTGCTCGCCATAGACGGCGGCGCCCTTGAGCACCATCTTGAAGCCGTTGTAGTCCTTGGGGTTGTGGCTGCCCGTGACCATGATGCCGGAGTTGCAGCCGTGCGCACCGCGCGTGGCAGCGACGTAATAGAGCATCGGCGTCGTCACGGCGCCGATGTCGACGACGTCCAGGCCGGTGGAGCGCAGGCCGCGCACGAGTGCTGCGACCAGGCCGGGGCCCGACAGGCGGCCGTCACGGCCGACAGCGACGGCCTTTTCGCCCAGGGCCTTGGCCTCGGTGCCGAAGGCACGACCCAGGTGCTCTGCGAGCTCCTCGTTCAAGGTCTGGCCGACGACGCCACGGATGTCATAGGCCTTGAAGATGGATGCGTGAACCTGCATGAAATGCCCTCGAATACTGGGTTTTGAAAACGCGCCGGATTGTAGGCACGGCCCGTGGCCGACCATCCGTCGCATCGGCTGTCGATTCGTCACTCATGCAAGGGGCATGCCGCCGCGGCTTCCTACACTCGCGCCCCATGACATTCACCGAGGAATTCGCCCAGGCCCTGCGCCACCAGCGCGTGCTGATGAAACATCGGCCGGACCGGATGCGCTTTCGGCTGCTGATCTACCTGATCTGGACGCTTGGTTTCGGCACCGTTTTTTCCGTCATGGCCGGCCTGCAACAGGGCAATCTCGGTTCGCTCTTCTGGTGGCAGGCCCTGATGCCAGGCAACATGCTCGTCAGCCTGTGCGTGTCGATCGGCTTCTTCTCCATCTTTCGCGCCTTCGAGCGGCTGGCGCCGCAGCGCTGGCTGGACACCGTCATGGGTTGGCGCGACTGGCGCTCGGGCCTGTTCTTCTCTGTGTTGTCCATCAGCTGCGCGCTGCTTGGCGTGGTCGTTGGCATGTGGCTGGTCGACCGCATCTGGATGGGCAACGGCAACACGTTGCAGCTGCTGGGTAGCTTCGGTTTCTGGCGCCAGTTCCTGCTGATCTCGGTGTYCATTTCCGTCGTGGCGAGCTTTCGCTACCGCGCGCGGTGGCGCCAGGAGATGCTGCAGGCCCGGGTGACCGAGGCCCAGCTCAAGCTGCTGCAGGGCCAGATCGAGCCGCATTTCCTGTTCAACACGCTGGCCAATGTGCAAAGCCTGATCGACTTCGACCCGACGCGGGCCAAGCAGATGCTGGAGCGCTTCACCGATTACCTGCGCGCCAGCCTGGGCCAGTTGCG
>NZ_JBFULE010001065.1:0-1521 GCF_056400485.1 Roseateles sp. P5_B10 | reverse complement strand
GCCTGCAACGGCAGCGGCGTGCCCCAGAGGTCGAAGACGATGCCCGGCTTCCAGGTGCCGCTCATCAGCACCAAGCCGATGGCCACGACGAGCGGCAGCAGGTTGATGACGCCTTCCAGACCCAGCCGGGGCGCGTCGGGTGTCGGGTCAGCGGGCGTGATGCCTTCCTTGCGGTAGAGCCAGGCGTCGATGCCCCAGAACACGGCGAGCAGCGCGGCGAGCAGGAACAGCGTTTCCTGCCACAGTTGCCCGGCCGTCCAGAAGAAGCTGACGCCCTGCAGGAAGCCGAGAAAGAGCGGCGGGTCGCCCAGCGGCGTCAGCGACCCGCCGACGTTGCTGACGATGAAGATGAAGAAGACGACGACATGGGCGTTGTGGCGGCGGTTGTCGTTGGCGCGGATCAGCGGGCGGATCAGCAGCATGGAGGCGCCCGTCGTGCCCATGAAGCTGGCCAGTGCGGCGCCCAGCAGCATCAAGCCCGAGTTGAGCGCCGGGCTGCCATGCAGATTGCCGCGAATGAAGATGCCGCCGGCCGTCGTGTACAGCGCGCCGAGCAGGATGGTGAAAGGCAGGTATTCCTCGACCAGCGTGTGCACCAGCACGCCGCCGGTCTCTACCGCCCCGAATGCGAGCGCAAACGGGATCAGCAAGGCCAGCGTCCAGCCCGCGGCGATCTTGCCGAAGTGGTGGTGCCAGAAGGCCGGCGCGGCCAACGGCATGACGGCGATCGACAACAGCAGGCCCGCGAACGGCGCGGCCCAGGTCAGGCCGAGTTCGGCGCCGGAGAAACTCATTCGATGAAGCGCGTGAACTCGGCCACCGGCGCGCGCTCGGTGACGAGGCTGTTCTCGATGGCATCCGGGTCGGCACAGCCCATGGACATGCCGCAGACCACCATCTGTTCACTGCTCAACTGCAACTCCTCGGCGATGACGCGGTGGAACTGCGTGAACGCGGCCTGCGGGCAGGTGTGCAGGCCGCGCGCACGGGCCGCCACCATGATGTTCTGCAGGAACATGCCGTAGTCCAGCCACGAACCCTGCTGCATGACGCGGTCGATGGTGAACATCAGGCCGACCGGCGCGTCGAAGAAGATGAAGTTGCGGCCATGCTGGTGCTGCATGCGCGACTTGTCGGTCTTGGCGATGCCCAGCAGCCCGTAGAGATCCCAGCCCACCTTGCGGCGGCGGTCGATGTAGGGGCTGCGCCATTCGGTGGGGTAGTAGGCGTATTCCTCCTTGTGGCCGGCGTTCTGCTCGGGGTCGAGGTAGGCGGCCTGGATGCGGCCGGCCACGCGCGTCAACGCCGCACCCGTCATCACATGCACCTGCCACGGCTGGGTGTTGGTGCCAGAGGGCGCCCAGGAGGCGACCTCAAGAATGTCCTCGATGGTCGCGCGCGGCACCGGTTTCGGCAGGAAGGCGCGCAGCGAGTGCCGGGTCTTGATGGCGGCATCGACCGCGGCGGTCTGCTCGGGCGTGGGCGTGGCGAAACGGCTCATGGCGTCAGGGTCTTCAAGGC
>NZ_JBFULE010001064.1:0-1521 GCF_056400485.1 Roseateles sp. P5_B10 | reverse complement strand
AGCTTGAGCGTGCCGTCGGCATTGAGCTGGTAGAGGCCGATGCTGAACAGCTGCATGACCTCGCGGGCGTAGTTCTCGTCGGGGACGCGGCCAGTGTTGGTGTCTTCCTTGAGGTTGCCGCGCGTGGCGAGATACACGCCCATGCCATTGGACAGCGTCACCGCGTTCAGCAGATCGCGGTAGCTGCCAAAGCAGCGCTGCTCCAGCATGTCCACATAGCAGGCGATGGCGAAGCCCCGCCAGGGCATGGGCAGGCCGCTCATGGAGATGACGAAGATCTCGCTCAGGGCCAGCACAACGCGCTGGCGCAGCGAATCGGGCGCGGACAGCAGCTTGCGCCACAGCGTGTTGTCGGCGCCGCCGAAGTCATTGCGGTGGTCAACGATGGCATAGCCATTGGCCACCATCCAGTCGAAATGGCCATCGCTGACCGGCAGCGCGAACTGCGCGTCCAGCCAGGCGGCGTAGCCATTGGCCTTGACGGTGGCGATGTCGGCTGCGCTCGCGGCAAAGCCGGCCTGGGCCAGGAAACGCGCGGCTTCGGCGTCGGTGATGCCGGGTGGCGGCGGGGGTGGGGGTGGAGGTGGCGGCGGAGGCGGTGGTGACGGCGATGGGGTCGGCGCATCGCCTCCCCCTCCTCCACCGCAGGCAGCCAGCAAAGCCGCTGCCGTAGCGGCGGCCGCGATGCCGCCGGGGTTCAGGTCTGCACTTGTCTCGAGTGCGGGGGCGATGGTCTCGACTTCAGGCGTCGGTGGTGCGCGCATGGTGGCCTCGCTGTTGTTCGAAGAATGCTCCGCCCAACGCAAACGGGCCAGCTTGCGCCGACCCGTCCTGGCCCATGAACTGGGGATGCGAGGCTTGATTTACCTCAGAGCAACGGAACCCCTGTCTTGCTTTGCGCTTGTTCACGCGTGACGCCCTCGGCCAGCTCGACGAGCTTGATGCCGCCGGGCACGACGTCGAAGACGCCCAGGTCCGTGATGATGCGGTCGACGACGCCCACGCCCGTCAGCGGCAGCGTGCAGCTGGGGATGATCTTGAGGTCTTCGCTGCCGTCCKTCTTCTTGGCGACATGCTCCATCASSACGAYGACGCGCTTGACGCCGGCGACSAGATCCATSGCGCCGCCCATGCCCTTKACCATCTTGCCSGGGATCATCCAGTTGGCCAGGTCACCGCTGCCGCTGACCTGCATGGCGCCCAGGATGCTGAGGTTGATCTTGCCGGCGCGGATCATCGCGAAGCTGTCGTGGCTGCCAAAGATGCTGCTGCCGGGCAGCGTGGTCACCGTTTGCTTGCCGGCGTTGATAAGGTCGGCGTCGACCTCGTCCTCGGTCGGGAAGGGGCCGATGCCCAGCATGCCGTTCTCGCTCTGCAGCCAGACTTCCTTGCTCGCGGGCACATGGTTGGCCACCAGCGTCGGGATGCCGATGCCGAGGTTGACGTAGAAGCCGTCTTCCAGCTCCTGGGCCGCGCGCGCGGCCATCTGATCTTGGGTCCAGGCCATCTCAAGCCTCCTTC
>NZ_JBFULE010001063.1:0-1522 GCF_056400485.1 Roseateles sp. P5_B10 | reverse complement strand
GCCCTACATCGTCAACCGCGAGATCCTGGAGGGCACCGGCCAGTTGCCCAAGTTCAAGGAAGACATGTTCTGGGTGCTGCGTGGCGGCGATGAGGAACAGGTCGAGCAGTACCTGATCTCGACCTCGGAAATCTCGCTGACCAACACCGTGCGCGAGAGCGTGCTCAAGCCCGAGGACCTGCCCGTCAAGCTGACGGCGCACAGCCCCTGTTTCCGCTCGGAAGCCGGCTCGGCCGGGCGCGACACGCGGGGCCTGATCCGCCAGCATCAATTCGACAAAGTCGAGATGGTGCGCATCGAGCTGCCTGAAAACAGCATGGCCGCGCTGGAGGAAATGACGGGTCACGCCGAGGCCGTACTCCAAAAGCTCGGCCTGCCGTATCGCACCGTGCTGCTGTGCAGCGGCGACATGGGCTTTGGCTCGACCAAGACCTATGACCTCGAGGTCTGGCTGCCGGCGCAGAACACCTTCCGAGAGATCAGCTCCTGCTCGAACATGGGCGCCTTCCAGGCCCGCCGCATGCAGGCGCGCTTCAAGAACGCGCAGGGCAAGAACGAGTTCGTACACACGCTCAATGGCTCAGGCCTGGCGGTCGGCCGGACGTTGGTTGCGGTTCTCGAGAATTACCAGAACGCGGATGGCAGCATCACGGTGCCTGAGGCGCTGCGGCCCTATCTGGGCGGCGCTGACACGTTGCGAGGTTGAGCTCCAAAAGCCTGGCTATAATGCTGGGCTCAGCTCGCACCAGATTCGGAGAGGTGGCAGAGTGGTTGAWTGTACCKSACTCGAAATCAGGCGGACGGTAACGTCTCGGGGGTTCGAATCCCCCCCTCTCCTCCAGCACAAGGCCAGTCCACCAGGACTGGCCTTTTTGCTTTGTGCGGGGCGTCAATCAGGGCAGGTTGGGTGCGCGTGGCTGCAACTGCCCCGGTGTGAGCCCCAGAATCCTGCGCAGCGAATGCGTGAGATGGGCCTGGTCGGTGTAGCCCAGTTCGGCCGCCACATCGGCGGGGCGCTGACCTTGTTGCAGCAGGCCTGCGGCGGCATCGGCGCGCAGGATCTGCTGCAGCTTCTTCGGGCTCATGCCGGTCACATGGCTGCTGTGGCGCTGCAGGCTGCGGTCGTCCACGCGCTCCCAGCCGCCGGCAGCAGCGCGCTGCACCAGCAGGTCCACCTCGATGAGGCCGCGCCGCGCAAGTTGCATGACGAGCTGCTCGGCGTTCTCGAAGCTGGGCAGTTCCAGGCGCTCGTCGCCGATCAGGAAGTCACGCCGCCCCGCGAACCCATGCACATGGCCCTGGTTCATCATGCGCTGGCCTGGTCGGGCGGGCATGTAGATCTCGGGTCGGAAAGCGATGCTGAGATAGCTGTCGCCGGCCTCGCTGCCCAGTTCCACGATGCGGTCGGTCTGGCCGGTCTGCAGCACCATCAGGCCGCTCCGGGTCTGCCGGAAGACGAGGTCCCAGCTGCCATCCGGCCGCACCAGATCCTGCGTCGCTGCCGTGTAGCTCACCCGGTCGA
>NZ_JBFULE010001062.1:0-1524 GCF_056400485.1 Roseateles sp. P5_B10 | reverse complement strand
CGCAGGATGGTGGGTCGGTCATAGGCCCGACCGGAACGGCCAACCTCGTGAAAATCCGCGTGCAGCAGGGCTTGCAACCGCGCTTCGTCCAGGCGCACGCCGGGGTGATGCAGTTCGACTTCCAGACGCCGCAGCGTATCCACCAGGTCATCTTCCATGCGGCGCATTGTCGTCAGCAGCGGTGACTTTTCGCCCGCGGGCCACATCGTGCGCTACTGTGCCTCCATGAAGACCGCGTCCGTCCGCATCTGCCTGTTGCTGTCCACGCTGAGCGTGGGCGTCGCCGCCCAGACCTGCGCGCCGCCCGTCGACTTGAAGACCGAAACCGATGCCGGTCGCATCCAGCAGCAGGCCGTTGCACTGCTGCCCTGTCTGGGGCACCCCGACCCCCAACTGCGCGACGACATTGCCTTCGAGCAGATCTCTGCATGGGCGCGCGGCGGCAAGCTGGAGGCCGCCACGCTGCAACGCCTGCGCACCGACCTCGTCGCCGTGCTGGACGCCAAGCCCGACACCGCCGGCGTGCACCAGCCCTTTGCGGTCCTCACGCTGGCCGAGGTGGCAAGGGCCGACCGCCTCAAGCCCTTCATGACCACCGAGCAGCGCGGCGAGCTCGTCGAGCATGCCACACGCTTCCTCAGCAGCGTGCGCGACTACCGCGGCTTCACCCCCGGCGAGGGCTGGCGCCACGGCGTGGCCCACGGTGCCGATTTGGCCCTGCAGCTCGGCATGAACGAGGCGCTGAGCGCGGCGCAGCGCCAACAACTTCTGGACGCCGTCAGCAGCCAGGTGCTTGCCGACCACAGGCATGCCTACCGCTTCGGTGAAGGCCAGCGCCTGGCGCGTGCGGCGCTGCAACTCCAGCTGCGACTCAAGCCCGATGAAGCCGCGGTGCAAGCGTGGCTGGACCGGCTGCTGCAGCCATTGAAGGCAGCCAAGGGCTGGGACGAGACCGCGCTGACCGATCTGCACAATCTGCGAGAGTTCCTGTGGCCGCTGCTGGCCGGCGTGCTGGACGTCACCGACGCCGCCCAGCGCGAACGGCTCGTGGCGCCGCTGCAGAAGACGCTACGCCGCCTGCCTTAGTCGGCGTGCCGCTCGAAGTGAAGCCGGTCGTGCCAGACGCCACCGAGCTCGAAGCTGCGCAGCGAATGGCCGAACTGGCGAAAGCCATTGCGCAGCAGCACCTTCACCGAGCCGCCGTTGCCGACGCGTGCGTTGGCCTCCACGCGCATCAAGCCCAGCTCGCCAAAGGCCTTGGCCAGCACCAGCCGCACGGCCTCGCTGGCGTAGCCCCGGCCGCAGGCCGACTCGGCCATGCGATAGCCCAGCTCAGCCATCTGGAAATGGGCGCGTTTCACGCCGATCAGGTTCACGCGGCCCACCAGCTCGCCGGCCACGGTACGCACGAGGAACTGGTAGCCCTTGTCCTCGGCAGCCTCGCGCTCGGCCAGCGCAATGGCGGCACCAACGCCCTCGTGTGAGTAGAAGCCGGGCGGCCGTGAGTTGATGCGGGTCTCGAAG
>NZ_JBFULE010001061.1:0-1524 GCF_056400485.1 Roseateles sp. P5_B10 | reverse complement strand
TAACTGAACACTGGTATGCGGTTTGGCCGGACGGCGAGCTCGGCGGGCTTCACGTTGCTGGAATTGCTGGTGGTGCTGACGTTGGTCGCGCTCACCACGGCGGTTGTTCTGCCGGCAACGATGCGCTGGCTGGATTCCGCCAATGAGCGCGGCTGGCGCGAAGATTTCGTCGCTTTACTCAGCGCATTGCCCACCCAGGCCTTCGCCTCGGGTCGCAGCCTGGAGCTCGATGCGGACCAACTCCGGGCACTGGCTCCAGAACTACCGGCTGATATCGAGTTGCGCATCGATAAGCCGCTGCGCTACGGCGTCAATGGCGCTGCCGTGGGAGGGCGTATCGAGTTGCGCCGGGGAGATCGCACGGTGCAGCAGTGGCGGATTGAGCCGATCAGTGGTCGCGTGATCGAATGAAGTCCGCTCGCCGCCTGCATGCCTCGGGCTTCGGGCTCCTTGAGGCCATCGTGGCGATGACCATATTCGCTGCAGTTGGAACGGCGCTCTATGCCTGGCTGGGTAGCAATCTGCGCGCGGTCAGTGGCCTAAACGACGCGAGGGCGAGGGCCGAATTGACTCTGCAAGCGCTGGAGTTGATCGACTCGGTCAATCCCGCCACCGAGCGCACGGGTCACAAGCGCTGGGATCAGCTGGAACTGACCTGGAGCAGCACGGAAATATCGCCCCTGCGTTATTCGCTGTCACGTGGTGATGCCTCGCGCTGGCGGGTCGGCTTGTACCGCATGCAGGTACAGGTCCGAGATGTGCTGAGCGGCATGCAAGCAGACTTTGAAGTGACGCACACAGGCCAACTGTCTCCCGAATCCTTGCCCGTCGATCGGGGCACGCCGTGAGCCTGACTCGGCAGCCTATGCGCGGCTTCACACTGCTGGAGACCCTGGTCACCCTGGTGATCGTTGCGATGGTGGCGGGGCTGATTTCCGAGGGGCTCTTTCAGCTCACCCGCATCGAGCGCAGCCTACAGGGGGCGAATGCCGGYGTTCGCTTGGCGGCCTTGCATCGAGAATGGCTAGTGCAGACCCTGCGCGGCATGGTGGGTGCGGGTTCGCCCGTCGAGGCGCAGTTCGCCGGCAGCGCGACGCAGATCAAGGGCATGAGCACGCTGGCACCAGTGAACTACTCATCGGGACCGACACCAGTCGTGTTGACGCTTGAATCGAAGGAGTCCGATACCGAGCTCTGGTTGACTCAGCGCGAGATCGGTTTGCCGGAGCAGCGTGTCCAGTTGGCTGCTTGGCCGTTCAAGGGCCTTCATTGGGTCTACGAAGACGATGGGGGCGTCAGCTACCAAGACTGGCCCCCCGAGAGCACGTTGATTGAACAGGCGCTGCCCCGGCTCATTCGACTCGAGCAGGGTCAAGGTGGCCGTGTGTTGCTGGTGGCATCCCCGCAGAACGGCTACTTGCGCTGGCTGCGGCGCGATTGGAACAGCCTGTGACGATGCAGCGTGCCGGGCGCCAACGGCAAGGTGGCTATGTTTTGATGTTGGTGATGGCATCGCTGGTGCTC
>NZ_JBFULE010001060.1:0-1528 GCF_056400485.1 Roseateles sp. P5_B10 | reverse complement strand
GCCCTGGACGAGGCGGCCTTGAACTGGGGCGTCAAAGTGCTGCGCTACGAGATCAAGGACCTGACGCCGCCGCCAGCCATCCTGCATTCCATGCAGGCGCAGATCACGGCGGAGCGCGAGAAACGCGCGCTGATTGCGGCGTCAGAAGGCCGGCGCCAGGAGCAGATCAATATCGCGACCGGCGAACGTGAGGCGGCCATTGCACGCTCGGAGGGTGAGAAGCAGGCCGAGATCAACCAGGCACAGGGCCAGGCCGCAGCGATCACCGCTGTCGCGGACGCGACTTCGGACGCCATCCGCAAGATCGCAGCGGCCATCCAGCAGCCGGGCGGTGATCAGGCTGTGCAGCTGAAGGTCGCCGAGAAGGCTGTCGACGCCTATGCCCAGCTTGCGCAGAAGAACAACACGATGATCGTGCCGGGCAATATGACGGAAGTCGCTGGTTTGATCGGCACCGCCATGGCGTTGTTCAAAGGCGGCGCAAAGGCCTGAGGCCCAGAACAAAAAAGCCCGCGAGGGCCCTGAACAAGGGCAGTCGCGGGCGCAAGACGTTCGGGGGGCGCCGAACGAAAGCGATGGAGGTGTCGCTTTTCCTAAGATCTGCTCAGAGGATCGGGATCAATTACCCGTAATCGGGAAGCCGAGCAGTTCTGCGAGAACTTCCCAGAAAGAAACTTTTTCCATTTGCACCGTCCGGCTAGCAGCGTTGAGATGGCGCGCAGTGTGTAGGACGGGCAGACAACAGAGAACTACAAACCCTGGTAGGGCCGGTAGCCGGTCAGAGCAGCCCCAGCTCCATCGCCTTCAGCACGGCTTGGTGCTTGGTGGACACGTCGAGCAGCTTGAACAGTTGCTTCATGTGGTAGTTCACCGTGTTCTCGCTGATGCCTAGCAGGCTCCCGACAACCCAGGCGCTCTTGCCCTCCATCGTCAGCTTCAGGATCTCAAGCTGTCGTGACGGAAGCTGCACCGCAGGTTGTGCCGATCTCTTGGACACAAGCAGCCGCCCTGCAGCGTCCTGTGCATGAACGGCGAGCAATTGCAAGTCCGCGATCATCCGATTCAGCTTGATCGGATCTTTGGGCAAGGGTGCGTCCCGATCGAGCCCGAGAAGCAACCGGCGGTAGCCAGGCATTTGGACACCTACGGCAACACCGGTCCGGTAGCCGAACGGTGCATACATCTCCCACAACTCGCCTGCACCGGCGTCCACGTAGAAAGCCTGGTCGTAAATCAGCGGTTTGGTCAGGCTCGCCAAACGTTGATGCACGGGGTCGCGTTGCGCGTAGCTGTTGTCCCTGGAAATCTCCAAGAAAGCCTCAGGTGTGTTACCTACGGCGACGTACTCAGTCTTCGCACCCGGCCCACGGTGCTCGATGGCCAGCACGCCAACGACCAGACCGAAATCTAGGTCATTCGCGAAGGCGATCAGCCCCTGTCGAAAAGACGTGAGATCTGCTGCTTGACTGACTTGTTCGTACCGCTGGAGGTTCATGCGCTACTAGGGTTGGTAGGCGCAGTGCGGCCT
>NZ_JBFULE010001059.1:0-1532 GCF_056400485.1 Roseateles sp. P5_B10 | reverse complement strand
ACGTAATGCTGGTCGCGGTGATAGACGTGGTGGGCCCGCAGCGCTGCATTCAGGTGATGCATCAGCGTGATGTTGGCCGCGTCGTACAGGCTCGCGCCTTCCGGGATCAGGCCGGCCTCGGTCAGCAGCGCCTCCGCAACCTCGTGGCCGTCTTCGGTCAGGTGGATCTGGTGCGACTTCTCGTCCACCGTGAAGTCGCCCGGCTCGATGACGCCTTCACCGGTGCGCGGGTCGAGCTCGCCGATCTGCTTCTTCAGCTTGGGCACGACGGCGTTGATGCGCTTGTAGACGTCGGTGTGGTCGTCCGCCTGGCCCGAGATGATCAGCGGTGTGCGAGCCTCGTCGATGAGGATCGAGTCCACCTCGTCGACGATGGCGTAGGACAGGCCGCGCTGCACGCGATCGGCCGTCTCGTAGACCATGTTGTCGCGCAGGTAGTCGAAGCCGTACTCGTTGTTGGTGCCGTAGGTGACGTCGGCGGCGTAGGCGGTCTGCTTCTGCTCGCGCGGCATCTGCGGCAGGTTGATGCCGACCGACAGCCCGAGGAAGGTGTAGAGCTTGCCCATCCACTCGGCGTCGCGGCGCGCCAGGTAGTCGTTCACCGTGACGACGTGGACACCCTTGCCCGTCAGCGCGTTCAGGTAGACCGGCAGCGTGGCCATCAGCGTCTTGCCTTCGCCGGTGCGCATTTCGGCGATCTTGCCGTCGTTGAGCACCATGCCGCCGATCAGCTGCACGTCGAAGTGGCGCATCTTCAGCGAGCGCTTGCTGCCTTCGCGGCAGACGGCGAAAGCTTCGGGCAGGATGTCGTCGACCGTCTCGCCGGCAGCGATGCGCTGCTTGAATTCAGCCGTCTGGGCGCGCAATTCGTCGTCGCTCAAGCCCTCGTACTTCGGCTCCAGCGCGTTGATCTGCTGCACGGTGCGGCGGTACTGCTTGAGCAAACGCTCATTGCGGCTACCGAAAATCGAGGTGAGAAGCTTGGGCAACATGCTGCGAGGAATGAGGAGCTGCGCGGCACCGGGCGGGCTGTCCAACCGGTGGGAGGCGCGAATCTGAGGGCACGGCGAGGCATTGCAAGACGGACTTGCCCGGCCGCGCAAAACGGCGCAGTTTAGCAGTGGGCTTTTGGCCAGGATCGCCGCCTCACTACACTGCGGCCATGGCCAACCCGCCCCGCTACCTTGCTCCCAAGAGCGTGCGCGTCAGCGTCCCGTCGCCGACACCGGTGGCCGACGCGTTGCGTGCTCACGAGGGCCTGAGTCAGCTCAATGCGCGCCTGGAGGCGTCACGGCGGCGGCTGCGCATCATCGGGCCCGCGTTGCCGGGCAATCTGCTGGCCAGCCTGCAACCCGGGCCGCTGGACGAAGAAGGCTGGAGCCTGCTGGCCGCCAACGCGGCCGTCGCCGCCAAGCTGCGCCATCTGCTGCCCCGGCTGGAAGCCCTGCTGGCCCAGGCCGGGCTGCCTGGACATATCCGCGTGAAGCTGATCCAGAAATAGGCGCACATGAAAAAACCCACTGTCGCGAGAC
>NZ_JBFULE010001058.1:0-1536 GCF_056400485.1 Roseateles sp. P5_B10 | reverse complement strand
CCTTCATCCGCCCCAGTCCCAGCAGTGGCACGCTGGGCGGCGTGGCCGAGAAGACGCGCGAGGCCATGCTGCTGTGCGAGGCGGCGGGCTATGACGTCGTCATCGTCGAGACGGTGGGCGTGGGGCAGAGCGAGACCGCTGTGGCGGGCATGACCGATCTCTACCTGCTGCTGCAGCTGCCCAACGCGGGCGACGACCTGCAGGCCATCAAGAAGGGCGTCATGGAGCTGGCCGACCTCGTCGTCATCAACAAGGCCGACCTGGACGATGTGGCCGCCACGCGTGCCCAGGCCCAGATCACGTCCGCGCTGCGGCTGTTGCCCAGGCATGCGCACGCCAACCATCGCGTGATGAAGGTCAGCGCGCTGAAGGCCGACGGCATTGCGCCGGTGTGGGAGGCGCTGACCGCGCTGCGCACGGCGAGTGAAGCCAGTGGTGCCTGGGCGGCCAAGCGCCGCGAGCAGTCCCTGGCGTGGATGTGGACGCGCATCCAGTCCGGCCTGAAGCAGGCCTTTGTCGCGCACCCCGGCGTGAAGAACCAACTCGAAGCGGCAACGGCAGCGGTGCGGGAAGGCCGCACGCCGGCATCCACCGCGGCACGCCAGTTGCTGGCGACCTTCAGGAGCAACCCATGATCACCGGCCTGCATCACATCAATCTGCGCGCACCCGCCGAGCTGCTCGCAGTGCTGCGCGATTTCTACCGCGACGTGCTCGGCCTCGAGCAAGGGCCGCGGCCGGACTTCGACAGCCCAGGCTACTGGCTCTATGCCAGCGGCCACCCGGTCGTCCACCTGTCCACGCAGCGGGCCAATGAAGCGGTGCGCGGCCCGGTGAACCCCGCCGCCCCGACGACCTACGACCACACGGCCTTCTTCGGCACTGACCCGGTGGGCACCGCGGCGCATCTGCGCGCGCTGGGCGTGAGCTTCCACGAGTCCCGCTCGCCCGTCACCGGCCAGCACCAGTTCTTCTTCCAAGACCCCGCCGGTAATGGCGTGGAGATCAATTTCCCGTTCGAGGGTTGAACCCATATGCAAGACATCCTGCAAGCACTCGAAGCCAAGCGCGCCCGTGCGCGGCTCGGCGGTGGCGAGAAGCGCATTGCCGCCCAGCACGCCAAGGGCAAGTTGACGGCGCGCGAACGGCTGGAGCTGCTGTTCGACGAAGGCAGCTTCGAGGAATGGGACATGTTCGTCGAGCACCGCTGCGTGGACTTCGGCATGCAGGACAACAAGATCCCCGGCGACGGCGTCGTGACCGGCTACGGCATGATCAACGGGCGCCTGGCCTTCGCCTTCAGCCAGGACTTCACGGTCTTCGGCGGCGCGCTCTCCGAAGCCCATGCCGAGAAGATCTGCAAGGTGATGGACCAGGCCATGAAGGTCGGTGCCCCGGTCATCGGCCTGAACGATTCGGGCGGCGCGCGCATCCAGGAAGGTGTCGCGTCCCTGGGCGGTTATGCCGACGTGTTCCAGCGCAACGTGATGGCTTCCGGTGTCGTGCCGCAGATCAGCATGATCATGGGCCCCTGCGC
>NZ_JBFULE010001057.1:0-1537 GCF_056400485.1 Roseateles sp. P5_B10 | reverse complement strand
GCCCGGAGCCTCCTCATGCGCGCCACCGCGCCCGATCCCCTTGCCGATGCTCTCGATCGCCTGATCGAGCAGCGCAGTTTTGACATTCACTTCCAGCCCCTGGTCGCCATCGACAGGGCCGACATCTTTGGTTTCGAGGCGCTGACCCGCGCGCCTGCCGACGGCCCGCTGCATTCGCCCCTGGTGCTGTTCGAGGCCGCCGCCCGGCTGGGCCGCCTCGTCGAGCTGGAACACCTCATCATTCGCCGCGCCATTCAGCGCTTCAAGGCCCTGGGGCTGCCGGGCCAGCTCTTCCTGAACGTGACAGCAGACACCCTGCTCGGTGCCCGCGAGCATGCCGGCCTGCTGGCCACCGAGCTGGCTGAACTCGGCCTGCCGACCTCGCGCGTCGTCATCGAGCTGACCGAAACCCGCCCCATCGAAGACCTGGCCCAGCTCGACGATGCGCTGCAGGCGCTGCGCGACCTCGGCTTTCGTGTGGCGCTGGATGACCTCGGTGAGGGCTTCGCCTCGCTGCGCCGCTGGATGGAGATGCGGCCGGACTTCGTCAAGATCGACCGCCACTTCATCGACGGCATCGCCCAGGAGCCGCTGAAGCAGCAGTTCGTGCGCTCCATCGTCGAGATGGCCGTGACCAGCGGCTGCGAGGTCGTCGCCGAAGGGCTGGAGCAGGAGCCCGACCTCGACGTGCTGCGCCGCCTGGGCCTGTCCATCTGCCAGGGCTATCTGTTCGCCCGCCCGAGCGCGACGCCGCGCGCCAGCCTGAGCGCCCAATGGAGCGGCCGACTGGCCGCTGACGCCCAGCCGCGCCTGCTGCAGAACGACCTCGCGTTGCCGCTGACCCAGGGCGCCATCACCAGTGCCGCCCAGCTGGCGCGTCGCGGCCTGACGGTCACGCCCGAGACCAACTGCCGCAGCATCGTCGACCTCTTCCACCGTGACGAGCAACTGCTCGCCATCCCCGTGCTGGACGCCCAGCAGCGGCCGATTGGCGTGCTGCGCTCCCTGCATGTGCTCAAGCGCAGCACCGAGCGTTATTTCATGGACATCTTCGACAAGCGCAGCTGCGTCGAGTTGATGGACGCCAATCCGCTGGTGTTCGACGTCAGCACGCCGCTGCGCGCGATGAGCGACGCGATGGCCAACCTCGACGAACGGCTGCTCGTCGACGGCTTCATCGTCACGCGCGACGGCTGCTACCTCGGCTCGGGCCGCAGCTCCGACCTGCTCAAGGCCGTGTCCGACCTGCAGGTGCATTCGGCGCGCTATGCCAACCCGCTGACGCTGCTGCCTGGCAATGTGCCCATCGACAACCACCTGGACCGCCTCATCGAGGCCAGTGAAACCTTTGCCGCCGTCGTCTGGGACATCGACCACTTCAAGCCCTTCAACGACGTCTACGGCTACCGCATCGGCGACGACATCATCCGCCTGGCCGCCCGCGTGCTGACCCAGGCCGCCGACCCGCAATTGGACTTCGTCGGCCACATCGGCGGCGACGATTTCGTCATGGTGCTGGGCAGCACCGACTGGGAGG
>NZ_JBFULE010001056.1:0-1541 GCF_056400485.1 Roseateles sp. P5_B10 | reverse complement strand
GCATGGTGTTGCGCGAAGGCGCGCTCGAACAGGGCCTTTTTGCTCTGGATCTCTGGGTTGGCGTCCAGCACCAGCAGCTTGGCGCGCGGCTTGGCGCGACGCAGATACGAGGCGATCAGGCAGGCCCGCTCATAGGGCCCTGGCGGGCAGCGATAAGGCGCCTTGGGAATACTCATCAGCACGACACCGCCATCGGGCAGGGCTTGCAGCTGGCGGCGCAGCGCCAGCGTCTGGGCGCCGGCCTTCCAGGCATGCACGGCACGGCCGCTGTCGAAGGCGGCGGCGAGGCCGGGCACGGCGTCGTTCATGAAGTCGATGCCGGGCGACAGGATCAAGCGGTCCCAGCCCAGGGTGCCGCGGTCGGCCAGCTGCAGGGTCCTGGCCGCGGGGTCGATGCCCACGACCTCGCCGCGCAGGCGCTTGACGCCCTGCGCTTCCAGCCCGGCATAGCCGTGGCTGATGCTGAGCGGGTCCCGCACGCCACCGATGACGAGGTTGGACATCGGACAGGAGATGAAGCCCTCGTTGCGCTCGACTAGCGTCACCTCGACCGCCGCGCCACCCCAGAGCTTCAGATAGCGGGCAGCGGTCGCGCCGCCAAAGCCACCGCCCACGACGACGACTCGGGCCACCGGGCCTGATGGCGTCGCGCAACCCGCCAGCGTCAGGCCACCGGCCGCGATCAATTGGCGCCGCGCAATCATGGCTTGGCCTGCGCGGCGAAGTAGGCGGCGACCAGGCGCAGCTGCTCCTCGGTATAGCCCTTGACGATCTGCGGCATGACGGTGCCGGCTTGCCGCCCGCTGCGGTAGTCGGCGAGCAGCTCCAGCATCACGTCGGCCTTCATGCCGGCCAGCGGCGGTATCGCCTGGTTGCGTGGTCGGCCGTTGTTGGCATGGCAGTTGGCACAGGTGGCCGCAAGGCTGCGGCCGACATTGAGGTCTTGCGCCAGCGCCGGGGCGCAGAGCAACAGCAGCAACCAAGCCTTCATTCACAACTCCTCAGAGTTTGTGCGAGCGGTCTCCGCGACTGAATCCGAGCGCATCGAAAGTACCGCTCAGCGGCGCGAAGCCGATCACCTTGAACAGCTCGCCCATCTCATGCTCGGCCAGCAGGCGGTGGGCCATGGCGCGCTCGCCCAGGCTCGCCCCGTGCAGCAGATCGGCGATACCGCAGTTGAGCAGGAAATTGGCCTGGCTGGTGTAGCCCAGCACGACAAGGCCGGCGTCCTGGCCGGCCAGCGCAATGCCGGTGAAGTTGACGTGGGCCGTGATGTCCTTGTCGCCCACGGCCACCAGCGGATCGGCATCGGCGAGGTGGCCCTGATGGCACATCAGCGTGCCGCCGTGGCGCTGCGGGTGGTAGTACTCGGCTTCGGGGAAGCCGTAGTCGATGAAGAAGGCGGCGCCGCGTTTCAAGGTCCGGGCGAGGGTCGCAACGAAGGCCTCGCTCTGCGGGTGGATCTCGGTGACGGTGCCCGGCACCATGCCCGCCTCCAGCGGCGGGCGCAACATGCTGGCACGGTCTTCAAAGGCAAAGCC
>NZ_JBFULE010001055.1:0-1542 GCF_056400485.1 Roseateles sp. P5_B10 | reverse complement strand
TCCGCGACGAGCTGTGCCTGAACGCCCTGCGCATCGTGCTGCGCACCGGCCAGCCCGGCTATGCGCCCGAAATCGAGACGGTGCAGGCCTATGACATCAACGACTACAAGACCAAGTCGGAGCTGACCCGCACGCGGCTGTACACGGTGCTGACGGCCGCGGTGCGCTCCTACCGCCAGATCTGCGCGCTGGAGGCCAACCGCCGCGGCCTGGAGATGATCGTCGAGAGCAGCACCTCGCTGTCGCGCATGCGTGGGCTCTCCCGATTCGCCGAAGGCGTCGTTACCCAGCTCTGCGCCCTGCTCGGCATCCTGCCCGAGGGCCTGGTCTGTGCTCAGGTCAGCGGCGAAACCGGCGACGAAGTCCGCATCGTCGCGGCCGCCGGCCAGTACAGCGGCCTCATCGACCGGCCGCTGGCCCAGGTCAAGATCGCTACCGTGCGGGACCGCCTGGAGCGCTGCCTGCAGCAGGAGCGCAACCTCTACGACGACGGCACGGTCCTCTATTTCGGCATGGGCAAGGGCCGTGCGATGGCGGCGCTCGTGGATGTCGGCCGCGAGCTCGACGAGCTCGACCAGCAGCTGTTGCGCGCCTTCTGCTCCAACATCTCGGTCGGTTTCGAGAACGTGGTGCTGTACAGCCAGCTGCTGGACCAGGCCTACAACGACCCGCTGCTGCGCCTGCCCAACCGCAACCGTTTCGTCGAGCTGCTCGACAAGAACCTGAAGGATCCGTCCGGCGTCACGCTCGCGCTGATCGACATCGACGATTTCTCCGACATCAACGATGCCTTCGGCCACCACTTCGGCGACCAGGTGCTGCAGGCCGTCGTGCACCGCATGAGCGAGACGCTGGGCCTGAACACTGCGATGGCCCGCGTTGGCGCCGACACCTTTGGCGTGCTGGGCGAGCATGCCAAGGTCTGCCCCGAGACCGTGAACAGCGTCTTCGCCGACCCCTTCATCGTTGCCGGAGAGCGCCTGCAGCTGTCCGCCACCACGGGCCTCGTGCGCCTGGGTGAATCCAAGGCCGTCGGCTCCGAACTGCTGCTCGATGCCCAGATCGCGCTCAAGCGCGCCAAGCAGCAGCAGCGCGGCTCATCTCAGTACTTCTCTGCCGCCATGGGCAGCGACGCGCGCGAGCGCTTCAAGCTGCTCAAGGGCCTGCGGACCGGCTTCGAGGAAAGCCAGCTCTTCGTCGTCTACCAGCCCCAGGTCGAGCTGAGCAGCAGCCGCATCGTCGGTGCCGAGGCCCTGCTGCGCTGGAAGACGCTGGATGGTCGTTTCATCCCGCCCGACCAGTTCATTCCGCTGGCCGAGCAGMGCGGCCTCATCATTCCCATCGGCGAGTTCGTCATGCGCACCTCCTGCGCCCAGCTGAAGAAGATGCAGGCCCTGGGCCATGCCGACTTCCGCATGGCCGTTAACGTGTCCATGGCGCAGTTCCGCCACCCCGGCTTCATCGACATGCTGGGCCGCGCGCTGCAGGACTGCGGCGTCGTCGGCCAGCACATCGAGCTCGAGATCACCGAGTCCATGGCCA
>NZ_JBFULE010001054.1:0-1546 GCF_056400485.1 Roseateles sp. P5_B10 | reverse complement strand
GTTTAGCCGTCCTCCCCCCCTTGCTCCCGGGGCGCTCACCCCTTGGCTCAAGGGTCGCGTGAGATACTTTTTTCATGCCCGAATCGACCCTGTTGCACGAGTTGGTGGCCGTTGCCGCCGAGCGCACGCCCGACGCCCCGGCCCTGACCTATGGTGCGCTGACGCTGAGCTATGGCGAGCTGGATGCCGCCGTGCGCGGCTTTGCCAGCGGCCTGATGCAACTGGGCCTGGCCCGTGGCGAACGGGTCGCCATCTACCTGGAAAAGCGCTTCGAGACCGTCGTCGCCAGCTTTGGCGCGCCCGCTGCCGGTGGCGTTTTCGTACCGCTGAACCCTTTGCTCAAGCCCGATCAGGTCGGTTTCATCCTGCAGGACTGTGATGTACGGGTGCTCGTCACATCGCCCGAGCGCCTGGCCCAGTTGGGCGACGTGCTGACGCAATGCCCGTCGCTACGCCATGTCGTGCTGACCAGCGGTGCGGGCTCGGCCCCGGTGCCGGTGCATGACTGGGCTGCGCTGCTGCAAAGCCCAGCGCATGCCGGCCATCGCGTCATCGACACCGACATGACGGCCATCCTCTACACCTCGGGCTCCACCGGGCGGCCCAAGGGCGTCGTGCTGTCCCACCGCAACATGGTGGCGGGCGGCAAGAGCGTGGCGAGCTACCTGGAAAATCGCGCCAGTGACACCCTGCTGGCCGCGCTGCCGCTGTCCTTCGACGCCGGTTTCAGCCAACTGACCACGGCCTTCCACAGCGGCGCCCGCGTCGTGCTGCTGAACTATCTGCTGCCCAAGGACGTGCTCAAGGCCATGGAGCGCGAGAAGGTCACGGGCCTGACCGCCGTGCCGCCGCTCTACATCCAGCTGACCCAGCTCGAATGGCCGGCCGCCATCGACGCCAACCTGCGCTATTTCGCCAACACCGGCGGCCGCATGCCGCGGGCGACGCTGGACCTGCTGCGCGCCAAGGCGCCGTCGGCCCAACCCTTCCTGATGTACGGCCTGACCGAGGCCTTCCGCTCGACCTATCTGCCGCCGGGCGAGGTGGACCGCCGGCCGGACTCCATCGGCAAGGCCATCCCCAACGCCGAGATCCTGGTGCTGCGCGAGGATGGCAGCGAATGCGCGCCAGACGAGCCGGGCGAGCTGGTGCACCGCGGTGCGCTCGTCGGCCTGGGTTACTGGAACGACGCCGAGAAGACGGCCGAGCGCTACAAGCCGCTCCCGGTCGGCGTGGGCGGGCGCGAAGGCGGCCTGCAGTTGCCGGAGTTCGCGGTGTTCTCCGGCGACACAGTCAAGCGCGACGCCGAAGGCTTCCTGTACTTCGTCGGCCGCCGTGACGAGATGATGAAGACTTCGGGCTATCGCGTCAGCCCGACCGAGGTCGAGGAGGTCCTGTACGCCACTGGCCTGGTGGGTGAATGCGTGGCCTTTGGCGTCTATCACGACACCCTCGGCCAGGCCATCCAGGTCATCGCAACACCGCCGGAAGGCGCGTCCGAGCTGGACCTCGCTGCACTGACCGCCGCTTGCAAGGCGCGCATGCC
>NZ_JBFULE010001053.1:0-1546 GCF_056400485.1 Roseateles sp. P5_B10 | reverse complement strand
AGTCTGGAGAGCACGCCCGGCGTCGGCAGCGTGTTCAGCGTCGTGCTGGACTTTGCGCTCGCCTCGCCGGATGCGGTGGCGCGGTTGGAAGCACCTCCCGCAGCAGCCGGTGAACGCGCGCTGCTGGACATCCGAGTGCTGGTCGTTGACGACAGCGACATCAACCTGGATGTGACGAAGCGCATCCTCGAACTCGAGGGCGCGAAGGTCTTGCTCGCAAACAATGGACAGGAGGCCTTCGACCTTCTTGAAGCCCAGCCCCACGCCATCGACGTGGTGCTGATGGATGTGCAGATGCCGGTACTCGACGGCCACGACGCCACCCGGCGAATCCGCCTGGAACTGCATCTGGCGGACTTGCCGATCATCGCCCTGACTGCCGGTGCGCTGAGCAGCGAGCGACAACGCGCCACGGCGGCCGGAATGGACGACTATCTTGTCAAACCGTTCGACCCGCGGTCCCTGGTGGCCAGCATCCTGCGCCGCGTTGCGCCTGTGAACGGCCGACCCGTGCAACCGGTTGCTGACTCGCCCGACACGTCGGCGCCGGATTCGCTGCCGCAGCCGTGGCCGGAGATCGAGGGGATCGACGGGTTGGACGTGCGCGAACGCCTGAGCAATGACTTCGGCTTGTTCAAATTGATGCTCAAGCGGCTGCTCGATGAGTTCCCGGACATCTCAATTCCGATCGCAGCGCAAGCCCCGATCGACCTCGCCATTCATGCCAGCCGCATGCACAAGCTGAGGGGCAGCGCGGGCACCCTCGGAGCCAGGGAGATCCATCAACTGGCGGGCGAGGCGGAGACGGCTTGTGCCGCAGGAAAYGTCGAGAGATTCGGCGATCTCGCGACGCGACTTGCCATCAAGCTGCAACGGCTGGGGGAATGTGTGGCGCCGTTGCTCGTGACAGCGCCGGCCCCGGCCGAGGATCCTTCTGCGGTCATCAGCGGCGACCGCCTCAAGCCGCAGGTCCTGGCCGATTTCGTCGGCCTGCTGCGCCAGCAAAGCATGTCAGCGATCGAACGTTTCAATGGTCTCGCCCCACAGCTGCAACGGTTCTTGAGCAAGGGCACGTTCGACCTGGTGCGTCAGCACATTGACGACCTGCAGTTCAGTGATGCCGCCGATGCGCTAGAGGCAGGCCCGTTGTAACTCGCGTCACCGCCTTGCGCAGCTCGCCCACCCACAGCACGCTGCTGGCCATGGCCACGCAGACGGCCCACTGCTGCGGGCTCAGCGGCGCGGTGCCGAAGGCCAGGTTCAGCGGCGGGAAGTGAACCACCGCCACCTGCAGCAGCGCCGATACCAAGATCGCGCCCCACAGCCAGTGGTTGACGAAGAGATTGCGGAAGGCGCTGGCCGTCTCTGATCGGGCGTTGAAGCAGTTGAACCTAGATCCGGTAGTTGGGCGCGCCCGAGGGGCTGGCGAGGCGGGCCGTTGGCAAGGCGCGCCGACGAAGTGGGCTCCTGCCCACGAGGAGAAGCAACGCGGCCAGCGGCTCGAAGCGCCAGACCAGCGGGCGTGAAGCGCTGCTCACCGAAGTGG
>NZ_JBFULE010001052.1:0-1550 GCF_056400485.1 Roseateles sp. P5_B10 | reverse complement strand
GCTCACGCACAGCCGCGAGTACTACGTGCCCAGCATGAGCTGCCGCACGGTCATCTACAAGGGTCTGCTGCTGGCCGACCAGGTTGGCAAGTACTACCTGGACCTGGCCGACCCGCGCGTCGTGTCCGCTATAGCCCTGGTCCACCAGCGCTTCTCCACCAACACCTTCCCCGAGTGGCCGTTGGCCCACCCCTACCGCATGGTCTGCCACAACGGCGAGATCAACACGGTCAAGGGCAACTTCAACTGGATGCGCGCCCGCGAAGGCGTCATGAAGTCGCCCGTGCTGGGCGACGACCTGAAGAAGCTCTACCCCATCAGCTTCGAGCACCAGTCCGACACGGCCACCTTTGACAACGCCATCGAGCTGCTGACGATGAGCGGCTACCCGCTCGCCCACGCGGCCATGATGATGATCCCGGAAGCCTGGGAGCAGCACGAAGGCATGGACGAACGCCGCCGTGCCTTCTACGAATACCACGCCGCCATGATGGAGCCGTGGGACGGCCCCGCCGCGATGGCCTTCACCGACGGCCGCCAGGTCTGTGCCGCGCTTGACCGCAACGGCCTGCGTCCGGCCCGCTACTGCATCACCGACGACGACCTCGTCGTCATGGCTTCCGAGTCCGGCGTGCTGCCCATCCCCGAGGCCAAGATCGTCAAGAAGTGGCGTCTGCAGCCCGGCAAGATGTTCCTCATCGACCTGGAGCAGGGCCGCATCGTCGACGACGAGGAACTGAAGAACCAGTTCGCCAACGCACGCCCGTACCGCCAGTGGATCGAGAACGTTCGCGTCAAGCTGGACGACATCGCCGTGCCCGACACGGCCCGCCCCGGCTTCACGACGACGTTGCTGGACCGCCAGCAGGCCTTCGGCACCACGCAGGAAGACATCAAGTTCCTGCTCGCCCCCATGGCCGCCAATGGCGAGGAGGGCATCGGCTCCATGGGCAACGACTCGCCGCTCGCGGTGCTGTCGGGCAAGAACAAGCCGCTCTACAACTACTTCAAGCAGCTCTTTGCCCAGGTCACGAACCCGCCGATCGACCCGATCCGCGAGAWCATCGTGATGTCGCTGAACAGCTTCATCGGCCCGAAGCCGAACCTGCTGGACATCAACGCCATCAACCCGCCGATGCGCCTGGAAGTCAGCCAGCCCATCCTCGACTTCGACGACATGGCGCGCCTGCGCGGCATCGAGAAGCCCACCAACGGCAAGTTCAAGCCCAGTGAGCTGGACATCACCTACCCGCGTGACTGGGGCCGCGCCGGCGTGGAAGCGCAGCTCGCCTCGCTGTGCGCCTCGGCGGTTGACGCCATCAAGACCGGTCACAACATCCTCATCATCACGGACCGCCATCTGAGCCAGGACCGCATCGCGATTCCCGCGCTGCTGGCCCTGTCCGCCGTCCACCACCATCTGGTGCGTGAAGGCCTGCGCACGACGGCCGGCCTGGTCGTCGAGACCGGCACCGCCCGCGAGGTGCACCACTTCGCCGTGCTGGCCGGGTATGGCGCCGAAGCCGTCCACCCCTACCTCGCGCTGGAAA
>NZ_JBFULE010001051.1:0-1551 GCF_056400485.1 Roseateles sp. P5_B10 | reverse complement strand
CCTCAGCGAGACGCAATGCCTGGTGCAGCGCCCGCCACGAACGGAGGCCGACGAGATCCTCGTGCTGCTGCACGCGGCCGACACGCCGGCACCGCGCGGCACGGCGGCCTGGCTGGCGCGCCGGCCGGTGGCCGATCATTTCCACGTGCGCCCCGCGCTGGCAGGCGACCTGGCCCGCCTGGCACGGCTGCAGGCGCGCCGCGCGGTCGGCCTGGTGCTGGCCGGCGGTGGCGCGCGCGGCTTCTCGCACCTCGGCCTGCTGCGCGCGCTGCAAGAGCAGGGCGTGGTGGTGGACTGCGTGGGCGGCACCAGCATGGGCGCGGTCATGGCGGCGCTGGCCGCGACCGACCAGCCGCTGGCGCACACCACGGCCGTTGCGCGCGAGGCCTTCAAGGTCAACCCGACCGGTGACTTCAACCTGCTGCCGCTGATCTCGCTGATCCGCGGCCGGCGCCTGCGCGGCATCCTGGACCGAGCGCTCGGCCGGCTGGCCGGCCCGGGCGCCGGCATCGAGGACCTGTGGAAGCCTTTCTTCTGCGTGGCCACCAACTATTCCCAGGCCAGCGAGGCCCTGTTGACCCACGGCCCGCTGGAGCGTGCGCTACGCGCCAGCACGGCCATCCCCGGCGCGCTGCCACCCGTCGTCGTCGATGGTGACCTGCTCTGCGACGGCGGCAGCTTCAACAACTTCCCCGTCGACGTGATGCGTGCGCGCCGCGGCGTGGGCCTGGTCATCGGCGCGGACCTCAGCCTGCACAAGGCCCGCAAGCTCGACTTCGACGAGGTGCCCGGCCCCTGGGCGCTGCTGCGCGACCGCTGGCGCGCGCGCTCGCGGCGGCGCTACCGGCTGCCCGCGCTGTCGGCCTATCTGCTCAACGTGACCATCCTCTACAGCAGCTCGCGCCGCCGTGCCGCGCAGGCCGCCTGCGACGTCTATTTCAATCCGCCGCTGGAGCGTGTCGGCCTGCTGGCCTGGCAGCGTTTCGACGCCATCGTCGAGCAGGGCCACGCGCATGCGCTGACCGTGCTGGCCCAACCCCAAGTTCAGGCGCTGCTCCAACCATGACCGACACCCTCGCCACCATCCTCGGCTTCATCGGCGCCACGCTGATGCTGGCCAGCTATCTGATGAAAAGCATGCTGCCGCTGCGCATCGCGGCGCTGACGGCCTGCTGCTTCCTCGTGGCCTATGGCGCGCTGAAGTCGGCGCTGCCAACGCTGCTGCTTTATGGCGCACTGATCCCGATCAACATCAAGAAGACGTTGCAGATCAGGAAGCTCGTCAAGGCCATCGAGAACGCGCGCGACGGCACGCCAGTGTCCGAGTGGCTGCTGCCGCACATGCACCGCCGGACCGTGAAAGCCGGCACCACCTTGTGGCGCCAGGGCGATGCCGCCACCGAGATGCTCTACCTCGACACCGGTACGCTGCGGCTGGCCGAATACGACGAACTGCTGCCGCCGGGCAGCCTGGTCGGCGAGATCGGCCTGTTCGCGCCCGACAACCGCCGCACGCTGACGCTGGAGGCTCCGGGCGATTGCGTCGTCTAC
>NZ_JBFULE010001050.1:0-1554 GCF_056400485.1 Roseateles sp. P5_B10 | reverse complement strand
CGATTGCGTCTGGGCGCAATACACCGTCTTCGTGGACGACCGCGAAGCCGTGCAGGCCAAGCTCAAGGCCGCCGGCGTGCCGACCGCCGTGCATTACCCGCGCCCGCTGCATCACCAGCCGGCTTATGCCAAGTACGGCCAGCCGGACGCCTGCCCGCACAGCATCGCCGCGGCGGCTCGCGTCATGAGCCTGCCCATGAGCGCCGACCTCACCGAGGAGCAGCAAGACCAGGTCGTCGGGGCTTTGGCCGCGGCACTGGCCTGACCATTCGCGGATGAAATTCCGGCCCGACATCGAGGGACTTCGGGCCCTGGCCATCGTGCCCGTCGTGGTCTTCCACGCCTGGCCCGCGGCCATGCCCGGCGGCTTTGTCGGGGTGGACATCTTCTTCGTGATCTCGGGCTATCTGATCACGACGCTGCTGCTGCAGCGCCTGGCCGCTGGCAGCTACAGCATCGCCTCCTTCTATGCGGCGCGCATCCGGCGCATCTTCCCGGCGCTGTTCGCGATGCTGGCCTTGGTCGCGCCGGCCTGCCTGCTGCTGCTGGAGCCGCAGGCGCTGCGCGAGTTTGCGCGACTGCTGGGGGCCACGGGGCTGTTCGTCTCCAACATCGAGCTGTACMGGACGACCGGGTATTTCGAAGGAGCCGCCGAGCTCAAGCCCCTGCTGCACACCTGGTCGCTGGCCGTCGAGGAGCAGTACTACATCGTCTTTCCGCCGCTGCTGGCCCTGTTGTGGCGCTTCGCGCGCCGGCATATCGGCATCATGCTGCTGGGCGTGGGCCTCGTGTCGCTGGCCTGGTGCCTGCGGTTGATGCCTTATGACGCCGAGCTGGCCTTCTACGCGGCACCAGCGCGCACCTTCGAGCTGATGATCGGCTCGGGCCTGGCCTGGTGGTCCAGCCGCAGTGATTCACCGCCCGCGCGCCCGGCCTGGGTGGACTCGGGGCTGGGCTGGACGGCGCTCGCGGCCCTCGTCGCCTCGCTGTTGCTGATGCGGGCCGATCACGCTTTCCCGGGGCCGATGGCGCTGTGGCCCTGCCTCGCGACGGCGGCGTTGATCTGGGTCGGTGCCACGCAACGGGCGGTCGCGACGCGCTGGCTGTCGACCGCGCCGCTGCGCTGGATCGGCGCGCATTCGTTTTCGCTCTACCTCTGGCACTGGCCGGTACTGGTGCTGACGCGGCATCTGGTGCTGGACCAGCCCTCGCCGGTGCAGGCCGCGCTGGCCGTGGCCTTGTCCGTCGCGCTGGCCTGGGCCTCGCTGCGCTGGGTGGAGGCACCGGTGCGGCGCTCCAAGGTGGCGCAGCCGGTCATGCTCGTGGCGGGGGCGTCCACCATCGTGGCCAGCCTGGCCGCGGCCTGGGCGCTGACGGCCGTGTCCGACCAGCGTGCCGCCCAGCCGGGCCGCGATGCGGTGCTGCGTGCCGGCGCGAGCGACTTCAGCCTCGACCGCAAGCGCTGCCACTCCAGCGGCAACCGCTGGTTGGACTACGACGCCCGCTGCCTGTTCGGGCCGGCCTCCGCCACGAAGACGCTGGCGGTCTGGGGTG
>NZ_JBFULE010001049.1:0-1558 GCF_056400485.1 Roseateles sp. P5_B10 | reverse complement strand
GCGAGAAACCGGCGCGCACGACGGAGGCGGCAGGCGAGGAGGGCAAGGCGATCTGGCGTGCGGTCTGGGCGACGGTGGCATGGGGTAGCCGTGCCTCGTGCAGCCATTGCGGCTTCAGCGTAGAGACGACGAAGAGGGCGGCCAGGGCGACGGTGACCGCCTGCGCGAAAATCAGCCAGAGCCGTTTCAACACCTACATCCCCATCAAGCCATGACCGATCGCGCCGCGCTGGAACTCCGCCTGAACCAGCTGCTGGAGCCCGCGCGCTTCAAGGATTATGGGCCGAACGGTCTGCAGGTCGAGGGGCGCGCCGAGGTGGGTCATCTCGTCTGCGGCGTCACAGCCAGCCTGGCCCTGATCGACGCGGCCATTGCCGCCGGGGCGGGTGCCATCCTGGTCCATCACGGCCTGTTCTGGCGTGGCCAGGATGGGCGCATCACGGGCTGGATGAAGCAGCGCCTGGCGCGGTTGATCCAGCATGACATCAACCTCTTTGCCTATCACCTGCCGCTGGACGCTCACCCGACATTGGGCAACAACGCGCAGCTTGGTGCGCAATTCGGCTGGGCTGCGGACAGCCGCTTCGGCGAGCAGGATCTCGGTTTCAGCGCGGCCATCGAGCCCACCGACCTTGCCGCGCTGACGGTGAGGCTTCGCGATGCGCTGGGCCGCAACGTGACCGCCGTGCCGGGCGACGGCCGCCCGCTGCGCCGCGTCGCCTGGTGCACCGGCGGCGCCCAGAGCTATTTCGAGCCAGCCATCGCGGCGGGCGCCGATGTCTTCATCACCGGCGAGATCTCCGAGCCCCAAGCCCACTATGCCCGCGAGACCGGCGTTGCCTTCATCGCGGCCGGCCACCATGCCACCGAGCGCTATGGCGTGCAGGGCGTCGGTGCCCAGGTCGCGCAGGATCTGGGCCTCACCTGGCAGTTCATCGACGTGGACAACCCGGCCTGACCTAACCCTGGCGTAACCCGGCGCGGGGCCGCGGCTCCTAGCATCCGGCATGCCTTCCTGCTGCTATTGCGTTGCCCTCTCGCCCACTCGTGTCCTTGGGATGCTTGGCCTTCATCTGGCCGGCGCGTGAAGGCCGCGGAGGCCGTCACGCGGCCAGGCCGCTGGCGCCTGGCTTCGTCCCGGCGTCGGCAGATGGCGGTCTGGGCCGTGCTGTTGGGGCATGCGGCGTTGCTGCTGCTCATCTGGCAGGCGCGGCGGTGGCCAGCGGCAGGCGAAGAAGCGCGGCGTTCAGTGGTGCTGCGCCTGCTGCCCCCGCCGCCGCAGTTGCACCAGCGTGCGGCGCGCGTGCAGGCGCGGCAGCCCACCGCCCCATCACCGGGCATCAGCCCAAGACCCACGCCAACCCTGCCGGGCGCACCGGACGGCGAGGGCGCGCCCGTGGTCGCGGCGACGGGTGCGGCCCTGTCGCCCGGTGCGGCGGCGTCTGCACCCGGCGCGCTGAACCTGAGGCCCAGCCCCGAAATCCTGCGCGGCGCCCTGGCCAACCCGGCCACAACCGACCCGCGCAGCAATTCACCCAGGCCTACCTTCGAGGAGCGC
>NZ_JBFULE010001048.1:0-1559 GCF_056400485.1 Roseateles sp. P5_B10 | reverse complement strand
GTTCCAGGCGGTAACGACGTGCGCTTCGCCCAGGAGCTGCTCGCTCAATACAATCTCGCCGTCCTGCCGGGCAGCCTGCTGGCGCGCGAAGCCAATGGCAGCAACCCTGGCGCCGGGCGCATCCGCCTGGCTCTCGTGGCCGACGAGGCCGAATGCCTCGAAGCCGCCCGCCGCATCGTCTCCTTCACGAAATCTTTCCCATGAACACCGCTGAACTGCAAAGCCTGATCGACCTCGCCTGGGACAACCGCGCGGCGCTGGACCCCACCAACGCGCCCGAGCTGCGCCAGGCCGTCGAGCATGTCATCGCCGAGCTGGATGCCGGACGGCTGCGCGTGGCCACGCGCGAGAGCGTTGGCCAGTGGACGGTGCATCAGTGGGTCAAGAAGGCGGTCCTGCTGTCCTTCCGGCTGAACGACAACCGCATCATGGGCGACAAGGAACTGACCTTCTTCGACAAGGTGCCCACCAAGTACGCCGGCTGGAGCGACGAGCAGCTGCGCGCCACCGGCGTGCGCGTCGTGCCGCCGGCCGTCGCGCGCCGTGGCAGCTTTCAGGCGAAGAACGTGGTGCTGATGCCCAGCTACGTGAACATCGGCGCCTACGTGGATGAAGGCGCCATGGTCGATACCTGGGCCACCGTCGGCTCCTGCGCGCAGATCGGCAAGAACGTGCACCTGAGCGGCGGCGTCGGCATCGGCGGCGTGCTGGAGCCGCTGCAGGCCAACCCGACCATCATCGAGGACAACTGCTTCATCGGTGCCCGCTCCGAGGTCGTCGAAGGCGTCATCGTCGAGGAGAACTCGGTGATCTCGATGGGCGTCTACATCGGCCAGAGCACGCCGATCTACGACCGCGCGACCGACACCGTCAGCTACGGCCGCATCCCGGCCGGCTCCGTCGTCATCTCGGGCAGCCTGCCCAAGGATGGCGGCCGCTACTCGCTGTACGCGGCCATCATCGTCAAGCGGGTCGACGCGCAAACGCGCTCCAAGACCAGCATCAACGAACTGCTGCGGGCCTGATCATGAGCAGCCCCGGCGCCGGCAACATGGAACGCATCCTGCGGCTGATGGCCGACAAGGGTGCTTCGGACTGCTATCTGTCAGCCAACATGCCGGTGCTGATCCGGATCAATGGCCAGACCGTGCAGCTGTCGGACCAACTGCTGACGCCGCCCCAGCCGCGCCAGCTCATCGCCGAGGTCATCGACCCGGCATCGCTGGCCGAACTGGACAACACCGGCGAGCTGAACATGGCGGTGTCGGTGCGTGGCGTGGGGAGCTTCCGGTTGTCGGGCTTTCGCCAGCGCGGCTCGATCGCCGGTGTGTTCCGCCACATCCCGCACGACATCCCGACGCTGGAGAGCCTGCAGCTACCAAGCGTGCTGGGCACGATGATCAAGGAAAAGCGCGGCCTCATCCTGATGGTGGGCGCCACCGGCACTGGCAAGAGCACCACGCTCGCCTCCATGCTGGAGATGCGCAACCAGACGATGACCGGGCACATCCTCACCATCGAGGACCCGATCGAATACCTGTTCAGCAACAAGCGCTCGG
>NZ_JBFULE010001047.1:0-1560 GCF_056400485.1 Roseateles sp. P5_B10 | reverse complement strand
GGGCCTTGGTGACTGGCATCTGAAGGTCGAAGCGGAATGAGGGATTCATGGTCGACGGATGGCGATAGCGAGGCGCCAGTGTTGCGACCCGCCAGGGCGCTGTCATCGCTCTGAAGAGCCATCGCGGCCGTGGCATGCATGGCTCTCCGATGACTGCCRCCATGGCCTGTCGGGCGGATGGCAGCCGCGCACCCGGTCGGCACAGTGCCGCCACCCCAATCGACCGGAGTCCACATGACCACCACTGCTTCCCGTTTCCCCCTCTCCCTGCTGATCGCCGCTGCGTTGACCGCCTGTGGCGGTGGCGGCACCGATGCCGCCACCGGCAGCCCGGCCCCCACGCCGCAAACGCCGACGCCCACCACACCGCCGCCCGCCGCAGCTGGGTTCAGCTTCACGCTGGACACGAGCAAGGCCATCGTCTGGCAGGGCCAGCAGGCCAGCGTCGCCGTCGCCGTGCAGCGCGATGCCGGCTTCACGGACGCCATCCAGTTCAGCGCCGAAGACATGCCCGCCGGCGCAACGACCGCAGCGCTCAGCGTGCCCGCCGGCAGCAACGCCGGCACGCTGACGCTGCAGGCCGCCACCACGGCACCGCACTCGCTGCCGACCAGCGTCACGATCAAGGGCGCTGGCGGCACGGCCAACGCCAGCAAGCCCCTGACGGTGACGGTGCGCGGCCAGGCGGGTGACATCGACACCAGCTTCGGCGGTGGCACGCTGGTGACGCCGGGCGGCATCACCGACGACTACGTGCGCGGCGTGACGGTGCAGGCCGACGGCAAGGCCGTCGTGGCCGGCTTCGGCGTCTTCGGCTCCACCACCGGCACGGACTTCATGGTGGTGCGCCACCTGCGCGACGGCGGCCTGGATCCGAGCTTCGGCAACGGCGGCAAGGTCAGCACCGCGTTCAACAACGGTGGCCGCAGCGATGAGGCCCAGGCCGTGGCCGTGCAGGCCGACGGCAAGATCCTCGTCGCCGGCAGCAGCGACCAGGGCGCCAGCGGCTATGACTTCGCGCTGGCCCGCTACAACGCCGACGGCACGCTGGACACGACCTTCGGCAGCGGCGGCCGCGTGACGACCTCCTTCGGCAACGGCGCCGACAAGGCCTACGCCCTGCTGCTGCAGCCCGACGGCAAGATCGTCCTCGGCGGCGACAGCAGCCAGGGCGCCAACGGCAGCGACTTCGCAATGGCCCGCTACAACGCCGACGGTAGCCTCGACGCCAGCTTCGGCAACGGCGGCAAGGTGCTGACCGCCATCGGCAGCGACGGCGCGCGCGAGACCATCTATGCGCTGGCGCTGCAGACCGCGGCGGGCGTGTCGCGCATCGTCGCCGCCGGCGGCGAGGGAGACTTCATCGCCGCCGCCTACCGCGCCGACGGCACGCTGGATGCCGGCTTTGGCACCGCCGGCATCGTGCGCAGCCTGTTCGGCAGCATCACCGGCGCCGCTCGCGGCGTCGTCGTCACGGCCGACGGCAAGCTAGTGCTGGCCGGCCACCGCGACCACGATTTCGCCGCCGTGCGCCTGCTGCCCAACGGCGGCATGGATGCC
>NZ_JBFULE010001046.1:0-1561 GCF_056400485.1 Roseateles sp. P5_B10 | reverse complement strand
GGTCCACACTGCCCAGTGACCTGCCGCTGTCGATCGCTGGTGTGATCCCCTTCCCCAACCTGCCTTTCGACCAGTTGTCCGAGGGCCTGCAGCAGCGCCTGATGGAGTGGGCCGCGACGGCGCATGCCTGGATCGTCTGGATCACGGCGCTGGCCATTCCCGGCCACGCCGGGGCGGCCGTGCTGCATTACGTGATCAAGCGCGACCGCGTGCTGCCCTCGATGTTCGACCTCAACGGGCCGCAGGCGCCGGGCGTGGTGGGATCCGCGCCAGATAAAGGCTCAGCTGATGAACCTCCTCGGGCTTGAGCCGCTGGGCCGCAGTCAGCATCTCATGATTGCCGTCATTGCGGCGCTTCGACACTTGCCAGTCCTGCAGCTGCTGGGCGAGGTAGAAGGCCGGCTGGGCGTTCAGCGGCGGCCCCTTCGCGCTGCCGATCCCTTCAGCGCCGTGGCATTGCTGGCAGGCCGCGGCGTACAGCGCCGGGGTCGTCGCGGCGATGGCTTCGGCGGTGGCGGGCGGCAAGGCCTTGGGCGGCAGGCCGGCGTAGTAGTGGGCCACCCGCACGCGTTCGGCGCTGTCGAGAAAGCGCGCCACGTCGCGCATGACCTCGTGCGCCCGCAGCCCTGCCGCGTAATCCTCCATCTGCTTTTGCAGGTAGCCCGCCGGCAGGCCGGCCAGGCGAGGTGCKTCGAAACCATTGCCCTCGCCGCGCGCGCCGTGGCAGCTCACGCAGGCGTAGCGCGCGCCGCCTTCGCCGCCGCTCATCGCGATCAGCTCACCGCCGCGGCCGAAGCGGTCGTCGCTCGGGCTCATGCGATCGGTGCAGGCGGTGGCCAGCAGCGTGAGGATGAGAAGGGACAGGTGGCGCATGGCGGGTGAATCATCGTCCCTGGCAAAGGAAGCGCCGAGCAAGTCCCAGCGATGCGCTGCGCGCGAGGGACTTGTTCGGCGCTTCCTATTCGTGCTCGCCTGTGCCTGCCTCGCCGCCTGCGATGGCCCGCCCGACCGCACGCCGACCCTGGGCGACGCGGACGCCGCACGGGGCCGGCAGCTCGTGGCCGACAAGGGCTGCGTGGCCTGCCACACCTTCCCCGACGTGAAATGGCCGCGTGGAGGGCTCGGGCCGTCGCTCGAGAACTTCGGCAGGCAAGGCCTGATCGCAGGGCAGCTGCCGAACCAGCCCGGCTTGTTGATGCAGTTCGTTCGCAACGCACCGTCGATGGTGCCCGGCACGGCCATGCCGGCCATTCCCATGTCCGACCAGGAAGCTCGCGATGTCACCGCCTACCTCCTCACGCTATAGGGCCTGTCATCCTATGAATCCCCCCCGCGTGGCACCCCACAGAGCCTGCAATCTAGGCGCAAGCCGCAGCCGGGGTGGGGCCCCGGCGAGGATTTGCAACGACGAGTGCAGGCTCTGTGGGGCGCCACCCGAAGGGCCGGGGCTGCAAGGGGCGCCCCGCGTCGTTGCGAACCTAGGTCGGGGAAGGGCCCCGACCGTCGGCTCGCGCCTAGCGCTGCACCCCTTGCAGCCCCGGCCCTTCGGGTGGCGCCCCAC
>NZ_JBFULE010001045.1:0-1564 GCF_056400485.1 Roseateles sp. P5_B10 | reverse complement strand
CTGCGGTATCGGTGCCTTCCTGGTGCAGATCGCCGTCAGCATCTGGCGCCGCAAGGAACTGGCCGACACGACGGGAGACATCTGGGGTGGCCGCACGCTGGAATGGTCGACGTCCTCGCCGCCGCCGGACTACAACTTCGCCTTCACGCCCATCGCCCACGAGATGGACGCCTGGCACGACATGAAGCAGCGCAACGCCGAGCGCCCTCGCCAAGGCTTCGTGGCCATCCACATGCCCAGGAACACCGGCGCCGGATTCATCATCGCCATGCTGGCCACGGCCATGGGCTTCGCGCTGATCTGGCACATGTACTGGATCGCCGCGGCGACCTTTGCCGCCACCGTCATCGCGTCCATCGTCCACACCTTCAACTACGACCGTGACTTCCACATCCCGGCCGATGCGGTGACCCGCACCGAGGACGAGCGCACCCGCGCGCTTGCATCCGCCGCCTGACCGGGAGACCGCTGACATGACTGCAACTGTGACCTCTCACGTCAACGGCGTCGCGCCCGTCTTCTACGACACCGGCGACCACCACCCGCAGCCCAGCACCATGCTGGGCTTCTGGCTCTACCTGATGAGCGAYTGCCTCATCTTCGCGRTGCTGTTCGCCGTCTACGCCGTGCTGGGCCGCAACTACGCGGCCGGCCCGTCGGGCGCCGACCTGTTCGACCTGCCGCTGGTGGCCGTCAACACGGGCCTGCTGCTGTTCTCGTCCATCACCTATGGCTTCGCGATGATCGCGATGCAGGCCAAGCGCAAGAACCAGATGCTGGCCTGGCTGGCCATCACCGGCCTGTTCGGCCTGGGCTTCCTGGGCATCGAGCTGTTCGAGTTCCACCACCTCATCCACGAGGGCGCCGGCCCGGGCCGCAGCGCTTTCCTGTCCAGCTTCTTYACGCTGGTCGGCACCCACGGYCTGCACGTCACCTTCGGCTKCATCTGGCTGGTCACGCTGATGGTGCAGGTGCAAAAGCTCGGCCTGACGCCCGCCAACCGCCGCCGCCTGATGTGCCTGTCGATGTTCTGGCACTTTCTGGACGTCGTCTGGATCGGCGTCTTCACCTTCGTCTACCTGATGGGAGTGCTGTGATGGCCGACCACGCTCACCACGACGACCACCATGACGACGGCGACTTCCACGTCAGCTTCAAGGGCTATGCCGTCGGCTTCATCCTGTCGGTCATCCTGACGGCGATTCCCTTCTGGCTGGTCATGGGCAAGGTGCTGCCCACACCCAAACTCACGGGTCTGGTCATCCTCGGCTTCGCGGCCGTGCAGATGGTCGTGCACATGATCTATTTCCTGCACATGAACGCCAAAGTCGAGCAGGGCTGGTCCATGCTGGCGCTGCTGTTCACCGGCGCCTTGGTCGTCATCATGCTGTCCGGCTCGGTCTGGGTCATGTATCACATGAACGCCAACATGATGCCGACGCCCGATCCCGCCGCGATGCGCAACATGCCCTAGGGTGTGAAGCCCCTCGCCCAGCCTCGCCCCGCTGAACGCGGACGTGTCCGGTCGGGACCGCGCTGCGGCCAGAGCCCGCAGCGCTTCGTC
>NZ_JBFULE010001044.1:0-1567 GCF_056400485.1 Roseateles sp. P5_B10 | reverse complement strand
CGCCAATTCAGGCCCACTCAAAACAAATCAATTTGCGGAGCCAGGGGCGCCGCAGGCAGTTCCCAACTCGCGACTTCGCTGTAGCGGTAGCCCGCCCCGTCACCCTCGCTGCGGACAAGCAGCACGCGATCGATGGTCCAGTCGATGGGTTCTATCGCGATGGGCGCATCGGCGATTGCGGCGAGATAGCTGAGGGTGATGTGCGGCGCGTCTTGCGCCGACGCGCTGAGCCCTTGCTTTGCGAGCGCGGCGTTGATGGCACGTAGCAGATCGACGAATCCGGCCGGCATCCCTCTCGGCTTCAATGCGGAATAGCCTTCGTTGCTGACAATCCAGCTGAGCGTCATGGTGACAGCGTGCGCCGCGATCAAGCCACCCGCCCGCAGCAGGAGTTGCTCCACCTCCGGCATCTCGTCCGGCCAATAGCGACCCGACAGTGACTGATGCCAGTTGGCGCGCGCAACCAGCAAGGTGCGCAACCGCTGGTCCAAATGGAGTCCCTGAATTGCCGTTTCGATGCAGTCTCCTGCGTCAGCCGATGGGCAGGCCATGAACAGGTAGCGCGGCCGGCTCATCGGGTCCCCCGCCTCTCATCAAGACGATTTGTAATCGGTGGCGTCCGCTCAGTCACCTTAGTCCCTCACGCGCGACCGCCGCCCAGCGACTGCCGCACGAAGCGAACCAACGCACGTGCGGTTTCCGAGCCGCTAGGCAGCGGCAGGGTCAACGCTTGCACAGTGTCAATACCGGCCAGCATGCGCCATCCGGGCAGCACGTCGACCAGCGCAGCTGCCGTCAACGAGCCCAAGCTCGGCGTCCCGGCCGCAGCGTCGTCCTCATCCTGCAGCGCCCGCAGCGGCTCCACGCAGAAATCCGGTGCGATGACCAATCCGGCGCCGTGGCGCGCCAGAGCAACAAGCCCGTCCAGGTCGCTGCCCCAGGCCACCGCCTGCAGCGACACGCTCTGCCGTCGTCCATCGTCGTGCTGCCACTCGGTGACGACGGGCTCCTCTCCCTGGCCCAGCAGCAGCAGGGGTGCGTTGGCGAGATCCTGGGGCTCTTGCGCAGATGTGTGTCGGCCGCGACCGTAGACGCGGACCACAAACGGCAGCACCGGCTGGGCGACCCATTGCTCGGGTGGCTTGCTGGTGACGCGGAACGCGATGTCCAGCCCTTCGCGCATCAAGTCCACGCGGCGATCCGTGAAGAAGAGTTCGTAGCGCACGGCCGGGTGCAGCAGTTGGAAGCGCGCGAGCAAAGGCGCGAGCACATGCCGGCCAAAACCGGCGGTGGCGCTGATGCGGATCGTGCCGTCAAGCTGGTCACGCGCGTGCCGCAGGGCCAGGCGGGCGCTCTCTGCCGCATCACGAACGGCGCGGGCACGGGCGTGGAGGCGCCGGCCGGCCTCCGTCAGGCCCAGGCTGCGCGTGCTGCGAGCGAATAGCGCCAGGCCGACTGCGTTCTCGATAGCCGCAATGCGGCGGCTGATCGCCGCGCGTGTCAGCCCGAGGTCCCGCGCCGCCTGGGCAAAGCTGCCGGCCTGGGCAATGCGTGCGAAAAGCTCCAG
>NZ_JBFULE010001043.1:0-1567 GCF_056400485.1 Roseateles sp. P5_B10 | reverse complement strand
CAACCACACCACCTCGTCGGGCCAGAACGCCAGCTCGGTGCTCGACAAGGTCGTGCCCGGCTACTACTACCGCCTCAACGCGACCGGCGGCATCGAGCGCTCGACCTGCTGCGAGAACACCGCGGCCGAGAACCTGATGATGGCCAAGCTGATGATCGACTCGGCCGTCACCTGGACGCGCGACTACCGCATCAGCTCGCTGCGCTTCGACATCATGGGCCACCACCCGCGCTCGGTCATCGAGGCACTGAAGGCGCGCGTCAAGGTCGCCACCGGCCGCGAGGTGCAGATCGTCGGCGAGGGCTGGAACTTCGGTGAAGTGGCCAACGGCGCGCGCTTCGTGCAGGCCGAGATGCTGTCGCTCAACGGCTCGGGCATCGGCAGCTTCAACCCGCTGATCCGCGACGCGGTGCGCGGCGGCGGCTGCTGCGACTCCGGCAACGCGCTGGTCAGCGAGCAGGGCTACGTCAACGGCTACTTCTACGACTCCAACGCCAGTGCTTCGGGCCAGAACCGCGGCACGCTGATGTGGCAGGCCGACCGCCTCAAGGCCTCGCTGGCCGGCTCCATCCGCAGCTTCCAGATGCAGACGAGCTGGGACGCCAACCTGCGCCTGGACCAGATCGACGTCGGCGGCATTCCGGCCGGCTGGGTGCTGGAGCCCGGCGAAGTCGTCAACTACGTGGAGAACCACGACAACCTGACGCTGTTCGACAACAACGCCTTCCGCCTGCCCACCGGCACCAGCAAGGAGGACCGCGCCCGCGTGCAGATCCTGGCCAGCGCCATCAATGCCTTCAGCCAGGGCGTGGCCTATTTCCACGCCGGCGTGGACACGCTGCGCAGCAAGAGCCTGGACCGCAACAGCTACGACAGCGGCGACTGGTTCAACCGCCTGGACTGGAGCTATGCCGACAACAACTTCGGCGTCGGCCTGCCGCCCTCGCGCGACAACGGCGACAACTGGAACCTCGCCCGCCCGCTGCTGACCAACCCGTTGCTCAAGCCCCACCCCAACGACATCGCCTGGACGCGCGACGCCTTCCGCGACCTGCTGCGCATCCGCAAGAGCAGCACGCTGCTGCGCCTGCGCACGGCCGACGACATCAAGTCGCGCCTGAGCTTCCTGAACACCGGCTCCAACCAGGAAGCCACCGTGCTGGTCGGCCGCCTGAATGGTGTGGGCTATGCCGGCGCCAACTTCGACGAACTCGTCTACCTGATCAACGTCGACAAGACGGCCAAGCAGCTGACCCTGCCCACCCTGGCCGGCCACGCGCTGGAGTTGCACCCCGTGCACACCGCCGCGACCGCCGCCGACTGGCGCGCCAAGCAGGCCAGCTTCGACAGCGCAACCGGCAGCTTCAGTGTGCCGGCACGCACCGCTGTCGTCTTTGTCGTCCGCTCATCCAACTGAAAACCCACGCCATGAAGAAGCAACTCCGACACCTGGCCGTCGCGGCCGCGCTGGGCCTCGCCAGCCTCACAGCCCAAGCAGCACCCGTCGCCGTCGATGTCAGCGGCGCCCAGAGCATCAACCTGCAGGGCGAGGCCGGCAATACGGTCT
>NZ_JBFULE010001042.1:0-1568 GCF_056400485.1 Roseateles sp. P5_B10 | reverse complement strand
GCACGGACTTGGCGATGGCGAGGGCCTCATCCATCTTGCCGGCGCGCCCCAGCAGCGTGATCAGCCGCATCTGCGCTTGCAGATGGTCGGGCTTGATGGCCAGCACCTTGCGCAGCTGGCTCATCGCCGCTGGCGCATCCTTGCGCGCGTCGTACAGGTCGACCATACGCATCATGGGCAGCACCGAGTTCGGCTGCAGCGTCGTCATCTTGTTGAACGCCTGGGCGGCCTGATTCAGGTTGCCGACTGCCATCTCGGCCAGGCCCACCGCCTCGTAGACCTTGGGGCTGTCGGTGAAACGGCTGGCGGTCTCATTGGCGATCTGGCTCGCCAGCTTGTTCTCTCCAATTTCCATCAAGTAAGAAACCAGCGCGAGGCGGGGCAACTGATGGTCCGGGAAGCGCCTGATGGCAGCGTCCAGCTGGCTGCGGATGTCTTCCGCGCGTGCGCCAGCCCGGGTCTTCGCCGAGATCAGTGCGACGGTGCCGTCAATAGACTGCGGATCTGCCGCGACGACCTTTTCGAAGCGGCCGACCGCGGCTGCCGGCTTGCCATCCTCGTAGTCCATGGCCGCCAGCACGGTGGCGGCAGCCATATAGGACGGCAGGCGCCGCAAAGCCTCTTCGTAATGTGCGCGGGCCTTGTCGCGATTGCCGCGCAGCTGCTCGGTACGTCCGCGCAACAAGGGTGCCACCGGCGTGCCGGGCTGCTTCTTTTCCACTGCATCGATGATCGCAGCGACGTCGTCCAGGCGATTGCGGCGGTACAGCGACATCGCCATCGCCACTTCGGCCTCGACACCGGGATCCTTGGCGGCGACGGACTTGAGCTCTTCCATGGCCTGCTCGGTCTGGCCCGCCGTCATTTCAGCCACGGCCAGGGCCGTACGGCCGCGCGTGTTGCCAGGATTGAGCTTGACGGCCTGGGCGTACATGCGCTTGGCCGCTTCACCGTTCCCCATCTGCAGATGGGCATCGGCGGCCACCGAATAGGCTTCGGAGCTGGCCAGCTTCTCGTCATCGAGCAGCGGCAGCACGAACCCCAGCGCCTTTCGCGCATCGCCGGCGCGGAGCTGCGCACGCGCCATCAGGACGCGCACGGGGCCTGGCGCCGGCGAATTCGGCAGCGCCTTGCCGAGGTGGGCCACGGCCTGGAGGTAGCCGCCTCGCTCGTATTCGATCGTGCCGGCCAGGTACAGGAAGGACGGGTTCTGCGGCGCCATCTTCAGCAGTTGCTGGGACAACTCGGCGGCCTTCTTCAGGTCACGCTTCTCGAAGGCCAGCGTGGCCGAGTAATACAGCACCAGGGGATTGTTCGGCTGCACCTTGCGCAGTGCGGCCAACTGCTTGTCGACGCCATCGAAGTCACGCTGCGCCATCAGCAGCCGCATCACGCCGACGTGGGCCTGCAGCTCGTCACCGTTGCGCTTGAGCGCTTCGCGATAGGCCAGCATCACCTGGGCGGGGTCGGCACCGTTGCTTTGCAGCAGTTCGGCCTTGGACACCCACGGCCGCGCCGATTCAGGATGGGCCTTGAGCGACTTTTCCACCTGCTCCATCGCACCGACC
>NZ_JBFULE010001041.1:0-1569 GCF_056400485.1 Roseateles sp. P5_B10 | reverse complement strand
ATGTTGCGACGCGGGATGCCGGGTGCCGGCGCTTCCTCGATGATCTTTTGGTGGCGGCGCTGCATGGAGCAGTCGCGCTCACCCAGCCAGACGGCGTTCTTGAAGGTGTCAGCGAGGATCTGGATCTCCACATGGCGTGGGTTCTCCAGGAACTTCTCCATGTAGACCTCGGGGTTGCCGAAGGCCGCACCCGCTTCGGCGCGTGTCGTCTGCACCGCGTGCACCAGAGCCGCCTCGGTGTGCACGACGCGCATGCCGCGCCCGCCGCCGCCGCCGGCCGCCTTGATGATGACGGGGTAGCCCACCGATCGGGCGATCTTGATGATCTCCTTCGGGTCCTCGGGCAGGGCGCCCTCGGAGCCGGGCACGCAGGGCACGCCGGCGCGGATCATGGCCTGCTTGGCCGAGACCTTGTCKCCCATCAGGYSGATGGMCTCRGGCGTCGGGCCGATGAAGGTAAAGCCGCTGCGCTCGACGCGCTCGGCGAAGTCGGCGTTCTCGCTGAGGAAGCCGTACCCGGGGTGGATGGCTTCAGCGTCCGTCACCTCGGCCGTCGCAATGATGGCCGGCATGCTGAGGTAGCTCTGGGCCGAGGGCGCCGGGCCAATGCAGACGGCCTCGTCGGCGAGCCGCACATATTTGGCGTCGCGATCGGCTTCTGAATAGACGACGACGGACTTGATGCCGAGTTCTCGGCACGCTCGTTGAATGCGCAGAGCGATCTCTCCGCGATTCGCAATAAGGACCTTCTTAAACATCGAGTGGCCTCACTCGATCACGAACAGCGGTTGTCCGAACTCTACGGCCTGGCCGTTCTCGCACATGACCTTGGTGATCGTGCCGCTCTTGTCGGCTTCGATCTCATTCATGATCTTCATGGCCTCGATGATGCAGATGGCTTCGCCTTCCTTGACCTGCTGGCCAACGTCGGCAAACGGCTTGGCGTTGGGGCTGGACGCACGGTAGAAGGTGCCGACCATCGGCGACTTGACGATATGGCCGGTCTCGACCGGCGCGGCGGCCGGGGCCGCTGCGGCGGCGGGCATGGCGACCTGGGCCGGTGCATGGGCGACGGGAGCGGCGGCGTAGACCGGCTGCATGGCCACGGCGGCGGCCGGGTCAGCCTTGACGATGCGGACCTTGCCGTCGGCCTCGGTGATTTCCAGTTCGGAAATATTGGATTCCGAAACCAGGTCGATCAGGGTTTTGAGCTTGCGAAGGTCCATCTTGGCTCCAGGCGGTGTTGTTGTTGTGGGGGAAGAGAAAAAGCGGCGCGAGACCGGAGGTCAGGCGCCAGCTTCCAACGATTCAAGGGCGTGGCGCAGCGCAAGGCGGTAGCCGTTGGCGCCGAGGCCGCAGATGACGCCCACCRCCAGCTCACTCATATAGCTGTGGTGGCGGAAGGCTTCGCGGCGGTGGATGTTCGACAAATGAACTTCGATGAAGGGCAGGGCCACAGCCGCCAGCGCGTCACGGATGGCGACACTGGTGTGGGTGTAGGCGGCCGGATTGATGATGATGAAGCGCGTGCCGTCGGTGCGCGCAGCCTGGATGCGGTCGACCAATGCT
>NZ_JBFULE010001040.1:0-1576 GCF_056400485.1 Roseateles sp. P5_B10 | reverse complement strand
GGTCCTTGCGGGCCACCCTTGGGCGAGTGGCCTGTCGCCCGACATCGCGCCAAGGTGCCAGGCAGCGGGACAGGCTTTAACGCTGTAAAACTGGGTCCGCCGCGGTTGGTGGCCCGGTCATCGGACACCATCCGCGGCGGGCTCACGGTGTCACCACCGTGATGTCATGACGTCACTTGGCGTTGTCGACGATGGTCTTGATCAAGTCCGGGAAGGACTGAGCGCTGGTCGAGCGATCGAACAGGCCCGTCGCGTGGTTGGTGGTGTAGCCCGGGTCCCACCATGTCGGCACGATGCCGTGCTGGTAGGCGGACTTGGTCACGTACTTGGTCCAGTAGGTGCGGTAGGTGCCGGCCGGGTCGTACTCGGTCCTCAGGATGGCGCCGTACTCGCCCATCAGCACGGGCATGCCGGCGTCGACGAAGCGGGACTTCATCTTCTGGAACTGCGCGTCCACGTAGGCTTCGTGGGCCCAGGGTTCGGTTGCGGCCGGATTGGTCGCGATCGAACCCCACTGCCAGATGCCGCTCTTGTCGTTCAGCGCGAAGTTGAACGGATCGTAGAAGTGCACTTCGATGAACATCCGGTTCGTCGCCGGATCGGTGGGCTTGACGAAGCCGTCGTAGGTCGCGTTGATGTTGGTGTTGAAGCCCTGCACGACGAGATGGCGCTTGGCGTTGTTGCCACCCGTGGCCCGCACCGCGTTGACGAAGACCTGGTTGAACCCGTTCTGGACGGATTGGTACTCGGCCGTCGGCGGGTTGTAGTCGCCAGCGACCATGATCTCGTTGGTGCCGGCGAACAGCAGGTAGTCGTCGTAGTCCTTGAAGTTGTTGGCGATCTGCGTCCACATCCGGGCCAGGCGCGCGTTGGCACTGGCTTGGCGGGCGTAGGTCGGAATCAGCCAGTCGCCTTCGTGATGGGTGTTCAGCACGACATACAGGCCGGCGTTGCGGGCGTAACCGACGACCTGGGTGACGCGCGCCATCCAGCTCGGGTTGATGTTGCCGTCGGCGTCGGCGTACTGGTTCCAGGTGACGGGAATACGCACGGTCTTGAAGCCGGCCGCCTTCACCGCGTTGAGCAACTGCTGGCTCGCCACGGGGTTGCCCCAGGACGTTTCAGCCGGCACCGCGTCCAGCGTGTTGCCGAGGTTCCAGGCGGGGGACATCTGCTGCGACAGCTGGACGCTCGTCAGGTCGCGCATGGAGCCTGGCACGGTGATCACGAACGCCTGATTGCTCTTGGCGCCGCAGCTGTTGGTATACGTGGCGGTGGCCGTGCAGCTGGCAGTAGGCGTGATGGTCTGCTCGCGCGAGCCGCCCGCGGTGCCGCAGCCGCTCCACGTCCACATGCCGCCGGAGATCGGTTGCGGCCCCAGGATGGCCGAGCTGCCGGCGGTGACGGTGCCCGAGGCGGTCTGCGTCCACGTGCCATTGACGTTGACCCACGGCGTGACGGCGGTCGGCGCGCAACTGCTGCCGCGCGTGGCGGAGGCCGAGCCGGAGTTGTAGCTGCCGGCGCTGGTCGTGAACTTGACCCAGTACCAGTAGGGCGTGCCGGTGTTGGCCGAGCC
>NZ_JBFULE010001039.1:0-1580 GCF_056400485.1 Roseateles sp. P5_B10 | reverse complement strand
GTCCTTGTATTGCGGGACAGCCACCGCTGCCAGGATGCCCACAATGGCCACCGCGATCATGAGCTCGATCAGCGTGAAGCCACGTTGAACCTGAGGAGACGCGAATTGGGACATGGGCAGTTCCTGTGGAGCGGCGACGAGGCGATGAGCGCCGGGTAGAAGGACCATCAAGTGGTCGTTTCGGGGCATTCTGCGGCAGCGCCGGCGTGAATGTCGTGCAAAACTGCGCACCTCGACACTGCTTCTCGACGGGCGTCCATGCCGCCGCGACGAACGGCATGCCCCCGTAAGTAATTGCTACGGCGCCATGAAAAACGCGACCCGGAGGTCGCGTTGCAGGAGGCGAGGCGGCGTGCTCAGCGCGGCAGCGTCGTCGAACCCATCAGGTATTCATCCACCGCACGCGCGGCCTGGCGGCCTTCGCGGATGGCCCACACCACCAGGCTCTGGCCGCGGCGCATGTCGCCGGCGGTGAAGACCTTGTCGACATTGGTCTTGTAGGCGCTGGCACCTTCGGTCGAGGCCTTGCCGTTGCCACGCGCATCCTTGTCGACGCCGAAGGCCTCCAGGATGGTGGCGACCGGCGACACGAAGCCCATCGCCAGGAAGGCCATGTCGGCCTTGAGGATCTGCTCGCTGCCTTCGACCTCGGTCATCTTGCCGCCCTGCCATTGCAGGCGCACGGTCTTGACGCCGGTCAGCTTGCCCTTCTCACCGATGAATTCCTTGGTGGCGATGGCGAACTCGCGCTCGCAACCTTCTTCATGGCTGGACGAGGTGCGCAGCTTGATCGGCCAGTAGGGCCAGGTCAGCGGGCGGTCTTCCACTTCGGGCGGCTGGGGCAACAGCTCGAACTGCGTGACGCTCTTGGCGCCGTGGCGGTTGCTCGTTCCGACGCAATCGCTGCCGGTGTCGCCGCCACCGATGACGATGACGTGCTTGCCGTCGGCGCGCAACTGGTTCTTCAGCTTGTCGCCAGCGTTGATCTTGTTCTGCTGCGGCAGGAATTCCATCGCGAAGTGCACGCCGGACAGCTCCCGGCCCGGCACGGGCAGGTCGCGCGACTGCTCGGCGCCGCCGGTCAGCACGATGGCGTCGAACTGGCTCTTCAGTTCGTCGGCGCCGATCGTTTCCTTGGCCCAGTTGGTGACCTTGCTGCCTTCGGGCAGGGCGGCGACCATCACGCCGGTGCGGAACTCGACGCCCTCGGCCTTCATCTGCTCGACGCGGCGGTCGATGTGGGACTTCTCCATCTTGAAGTCCGGGATGCCGTAGCGCAGCAGGCCGCCGACTCGGTCGTTCTTCTCGAAGACGGTGACGCTATGGCCGACGCGGGCCAGCTGCTGCGCCGCCGCGAGACCGGCCGGGCCGGCGCCAACGACGGCCACCTTCTTGCCGGTCCGCACCTTGGCCGGCTGGGCCGTGACCCAGCCCTCGGCCCAGGCGCGGTCAATGATGGCGTGCTCGATGGACTTGATGCCCACCGCGTCGTCATTGACGTTCAGCGTGCAGGCCGCCTCGCAGGGCGCGGGGCAGATGCGGCCGGTGAACTCGGGGAAGTTGTTGGTGCTGTGCAGCAC
>NZ_JBFULE010001038.1:0-1582 GCF_056400485.1 Roseateles sp. P5_B10 | reverse complement strand
CTGCGCCGACGATGCCGACCAGGACGTTGAGGATGACGCCCTGTTCGCCGTCGGTGCGCATCAGCAGGCTGGCAATCCAGCCGATGATGCCCCCGGAGATGAGCCAGACAATCAGATTCATGGTGTGCTCCTGGTCGAGGTGAAGTCACCGGCATCAGGCAAACGGGGTGCCGCTCGCGCGTTGCGGGCSGCGGAAGAACTTGCAGCAGGGCTTGCCAGCCGCGTGCTCAGATGGCGCCGACGCTGCCGGTCACGGGCAGCACGATGCCGGTGATGTAGCCGGCGCAGACCGGCGCGGCGAGGAAGACATAGGCCGGCGACAGCTCCTCCGGCTGGGCCGCACGCTTCAGGTCGGTCTGCTTGCCGAACTCGGCCACCTTGTCGGCGGGCGAATCGGCCGGATTCAGTGGCGTCCACACCGGCCCCGGCGCGACGGCATTGACGCGGATGCCGCGCTCGATGAGGTTGCTGGCCAGGGACTTGGTCAGCGCATGGATGGCACCCTTGGTGGCCGAGTAGTCGATGAGCTTGGCGCTGCCCCGCAGGCCGGTCGTCGAGCCGGTGTTGATGATGGAGCCGCCTGCCTTCAGATGCGGCAGCACCGCGCGGGCCATGCGCAGATAGCCACCGATGTTGGTGTCCAGCGTCTCCATGATGCGTTCATCGTCGAGATCCTCCAGCGAGGAGGCGTGCTCCTGAAAGGCGGCGTTGTTGACGAGCACGTCGATCTTGCCGAAGCGCTCCATGACCTGGTCGACGGCGCCCTCACACCAGCGGCTGTCCTTCACGTCGCCCTGCAGCAGCAGGCATTGGCGGCCTTCGGCCTCGATGCAGCGGCGGGTCTCCTCGGCGTCCTCGGTGGAGGAGTGGTAGGCCACGGCCACGTCGGCGCCCTCGCGCGCGAACAGCACCGCCACGGCGCGGCCGATGCCGGAGTCGGCGCCCGTGATGAGGGCGACGAAGTCCTGCAGCTTGCCGCTGCCGCGGTAGTCGGGTGCCAGGAAGCGCGGCGCGAGTTCGAGGTCGGCCTCGCGGCCGGGCTTTTGCAGATGCTGGGCGGGCAGGGTTTCGGGCTGCTTGCGGGCGCCAGCCTGCATGGCGCCGCTCTCTTCTTCCTTCTTGCCGTGCTTGGCTTGCCCGGCATCGGCCTGGTCCTGGCGCTTCTGGATGGCGCGCTGGGTCTGGAGGGTCTTGTCGACTGTCGTCATCGTGGGTCCTTCTTCTTCAACTGGGCCGCTTCGGTTTCCTTGCCCGAGGGCGTCTGCGCATCCAGGCCGCGGTCGGGCGATTCGGCGACCTGGGCGATGTTGCCGGGCCGCTCGATGAGCTCTTCGATGATGAAGTGGCCATAGTGCTGGGCGCGCTCGGCGCCGCAGCCCTGGGCGGCCCGGGCCACCTGGATGGCCTGGTCGTCATTGGCGACACGGACAACCAGCCAGTGGTAGCCCTTGGCGGCGAGCGCGCGGTGGGCGAGCACGAGATTCATCTCCTGTCCCACCGAGGCGAGCGGGCTGGCGTGGGCGATGTCCTCGTCGATCTGCCTGAGCATCTCCTGGTCGCTGTAGTGGCGCACCGCGCCGTC
>NZ_JBFULE010001037.1:0-1586 GCF_056400485.1 Roseateles sp. P5_B10 | reverse complement strand
TCACGAACCACCTCTCGCACTGTCTCGGCCGGCGCGGCACTGCGTTCACCCATCGGCTCGTCGGCCGCGTCGGCCAGGCCCAGCTCATGCGCCGCGGCCAGCTCCTCGGCCGTCGCACCGGCCACGGCCACTGGCTGCAGCTGGCTGTTGCGCAGCAGCTCGACGATCGCCCGCAAATCAACCGGTGCCGGCCCGTCCAGGGCCAACGGTGCCTGGCCTTCGACCGGCGCGGCCACGGTGGCCGGCGCACGCGCCAGCTGGCTCAAGTCGATGACAACGGGCTCATGCTCGAAGCCGCCGGCGCCCGCGCGCTGGGCCCAGTCGGCGGCCAGCTCGGCCATGTCGGCGCTGTGCAGCACCAGGCCCAGCAGGCTGAAGCGGCGCGACTTCAATTCGAAAGTGCCGGCGCGCGCTGCGCTCTTGCCGCGTCCGCCACTTTCCCTCGTCAAATCCGCCATTGCGCCGCTGCCGCCCGTTCAAAAGGGCGCGAGTTTAGCCGCCACCCCCGCCTTGCCTGTTGGGGCTGCCCCCAGGCGGCACTCGCGATGGCGCCTCAAAAACGGGCATTGCGGGCGGCCGGCTGGCCGATCAAGCACTTAGCGCCGCTGTCGTCAGCCGGCCCACAGACTTGTCCACAGCAGACGGGGACAAAGCGCGTCGAAATGTCCTTCCAAACCGTGACATCCGCACTTGGTGCCTTGACTTATCCCCAAATCTGGAAGGCGTCAAGCCCCGCCAGCCCTCATGCCCCCTGGCCCGTGAGCTCGCCCCGCCATTCCGCTAAGTTATTGATTCATATAAGCGAACCGAGGGTGCCTAGAAATTGAGCAACCTAAGCGGACCCGCATTCCATAAGGGCTTGGCTGCGATGGCGGCGGGTTCTCCACAAAGTTTTCCACAGACTCGGTGGATAGCTTTCAGAAGCGTTACAAATCAGTGACTTAAGCGAGGTCCTTGAGGCGCTGTGGAGCTTTCGGCTGCAACTTGGAAGCGCTCAACGCGCCATCGCAAGCTACATTGGGCCGACCACCTCAAGGAGAGTCCATTTTGGCTACCCCGAACTACAGCTATGAAAAACGCCAGCGCGAGCTGGCCAAGAAGCGCAAGGCCGAGGAAAAGCGCCAGCGCAAGATCAGCGGCAAGCCCGACGAACCCGACGCCCCCGATGAGCCTCAGGCCGATGGCGAGGCCGCAGCCGACCCGGCCGCCCCCGTTGACCCGCAAACCTAGAATCCGCAGTTCCGCCCGCCAGCTCCGTTCCCAGCGCCCATGCCCCGCCAGCTCTTCGTCACCACCGCCCTACCCTATGCGAACGCCGGTTTCCACATCGGCCACATCATGGAGTACACCCAGGCCGACACCTGGGTGCGCTTCCAGCGCATGGCGGGCCACGAAGTGCACTTCGTCTGTGCGGACGACGCCCACGGCGCGCCGATCATGATTTCGGCCGAGAAGGCCGGAAAGACGCCGCAGGACTTCGTCGCCGGCATTGCCGCCGGCCGCAAGCAATACCTCGACGGCTTTCACATCAGCTTCGACAACTGGCATTCGACCGACGGACCAGAGAACCACGAGCTGTCCAAGGC
>NZ_JBFULE010001036.1:0-1586 GCF_056400485.1 Roseateles sp. P5_B10 | reverse complement strand
AGCTGCAACTCGGCCGGGCGCCGGCTTAAAGTTTCAGGGCAGCAGCACGGCGCTGCCCACCAACTGGCGGGCCTCCAGATCGCGGTGGGACTGGGCCGCGTCCGCCAGCGTATAGCGCTTGTCGATGCGGACCTTGACCTGGCTGCTGGCCACCATCTCGAACAGCTCGTCGCCCATGACCTGCGTGGCCTCGCGCGTGGCGATGTGCGTGAACAGCGTCGGCCGCGTCACATAGATGGAGCCCTTGGCCGCCAGCGTGCTCACGCTGAAGGGCGGCACCGGACCCGAGGCACCGCCGAAGCTGGCCAGCAGGCCAAAAGGCGCCAGGCTGTTCAACGAGCCCTCCCAGGTGTCGGCACCGACCGAGTCGTAGACCACCTTCACGCCGCGCCCGCCGGTGATCTCGCGCACCTTGGCGGCGAAGTCCGTATCACGGCGGTAGTTGATGGCATGTGCCGCGCCGTTGTCCAACGCCAGCTGGCACTTTTCGTCGCTGCCTGCGGTGCCGATGAGCTGCAGGCCAAGCGCCCGCGCCCATTGGCAGGCGATCAGCCCGACACCGCCGGCCGCCGCGTGAAAGAGCACAAAGTCGCCCGGCTGCAGGCCACCCTGGGGCAGGGTCTTGCGCAGCAGGTATTGCACCGTCAGACCCTTGAGCATCATGGCCGCGGCGGTCTCGAAATCGATGGCGTCAGGCAGCTTGAGCACGCATTTGGCGGGCATCACACGGGCGGTCGCGTATGCCCCCGGTGGATTGCTCGCATAGGCCGCGCGGTCACCGGCCTTCAGGTGGGTGACACCCTCGCCCACCGCCTCGACAACGCCCGCGCCTTCCATGCCCAGCCGCGCCGGCAGCGGCAAGGCGTAGGTRCCGTTGCGGTGGTAGACGTCGATGTAGTTCAGCCCGCAGGCCTCGTGGCGGATGCGGATCTCGCCCGGACCKGGGGCGCCGACCTCCACRTCCATCAGCTTCAGTTGCTCGGCCCCGCCCGGGGCTTCGATGACAACGGCTTTTTCACTCATGCGGCGTCTCCTGTTCGCGAGTCCGGTATCGTGCCAGCCCTTTGGCCCACGCGGCGGCGCCTGATGAAACTGACCCCACGCCTTGCTCTGCTGTTGACGCTGCCGCCACTGCTGTGGGCCGGCAACGCCGTCATCGGCCGCATGGTGCGCAACGACATCCCGCCGATGGCGCTGAACGCGTTGCGCTGGCTGCTCGCCTTCGTGCTGCTGGCTCCGCTGGCCCGCCGCCTGCTGGCCGACCCGCGGGAGGCCTTGAAGCGCTGGCGTGGTCTGGCCTGGCTGGGCTTTCTTGGCATGGGTTGCTACAACTCGCTGCAATACCTGGCGCTGCACACCTCGTCGCCGCTGAACGTCACGCTGATCACCGCCAGCATGCCGGTCTGGATGCTCGGCGTGGGTGCCGTCTTCTACGGCGTGAAGCCGACTCGCCGCCAGCTGGCCGGCGCAGCCCTGTCGCTGCTCGGCGTGGCCGTCGTCATCGCGCGCGGCGACCCCGCCGCCCTGCTGGCCGTGCAATTTGTACCCGGCGACCTGGTGATGCTCGTGGCGCGCTACACCGGGGC
>NZ_JBFULE010001035.1:0-1590 GCF_056400485.1 Roseateles sp. P5_B10 | reverse complement strand
GTACTCCTCGATGCGGCCGCGGAAGTAGCGGTAGAACATCAGCGAGGGGATGGCGATCATCAGGCCGAAGGCCGTGTTGTAGAGGGCGATGGAGATGCCGTGCRCCAGCTCGAGCGCTACATGAACACCCTGGGCACCATCGCCACGGCCGCGCCGCTGCTGGGGCTGATGGGCACCGTGGTCGGCATGATCGAGATCTTTGGCAGCCAGACACCCGGCGGCGGCAACCCCGCGCAGCTGGCGCACGGCATCTCCATCGCCCTCTACAACACGGCCTTCGGCCTGATGATCGCCATCCCCTCGCTGATGTTCTACCGCTACTTCCGCGGCCGCATCGAGGAGTACGTGCTCGAGCTCGAAGCGGCGGCAGACCGCTTGCTGGGCCAGCTGCGCCGCTACACGGCCTGAAATGGACTGCCCCTCCTCTGGTCTCGCCCCGCTGAACGCGGGCGCGCCCAACCGGTCCCCCGAGGGGACGGCGATGCTTGCGGCATTGAGCCGCAAGCACATCGCCTGCGGGCCGGCTAGGGGCGGCCCGGCGCCGGTCCGCGGCGTGAGGCGCTGCACACAACGGATGAACTGACATCATGAGATTCCGCTCCCCACACCGCGAGCCGCCGGAGATCAACCTCATCCCGTTCATCGACGTGCTGTTGGTGATCCTGATCTTCCTGATGCTGTCAACGACCTACTCCAAGTTCACCGAGCTGCAGATCACCCTGCCCTCGGCCGATGCGGAGAAGTTGAAGGACAGGCCGCAGGAGGTCATCGTCGGCATCGCCGCCGATGGCCGCTTCGTCATCAACCGCCAGCCGGTGGAAGGCCGCTCCGTGGACATCCTGATCGCCGCGCTGCGCCAGGCCTCCGGCGGCAACGCCGACGCGTCGCTGATCATCTCGGCCGACGCCGCCACGCCTCACCAGGCCGTCATCAACGTGATGGACGCCGCGCGCCGCGTCGGCCTGACGCGTGTCACCTTCGCTGCCCAAACCGACGCTCGCTGACCGCCTCCAGCAAGAGTGGCTGATCGGCGGGCCGCTGTCGGTCGCCCTGCTGCCGCTGAGCTGGCTCTACCGCACGCTGCTGGCGCTGCGCCGGTTGGCCTATGCCATCGGTTTCAAGCGCGTCGAAACGCTGCCTGTGCCCGTCATCGTCGTCGGCAACTGGATCGTCGGCGGTGCCGGCAAGACRCCGACGACGCTGGCCCTGCTGGCGATGTTGCGCACGCGCGGCCTGCGCGCTGGCGTCGTCTCGCGTGGCTACGGGCGCGAGAGTGACGGCGTGCGTCTCGTCACTGGTGTATCGACGGCCCGTGAAGTCGGGGACGAGCCCCTGCTCATCCATCTGCGCAGCGGCGTGCCGGTGGCGGTCGGCCGCGACCGCGTCGCCGCGGCGCGCGCCTTGTTGGCTGCCGAGCCCGGGCTGCAGCTGCTGGTCAGCGACGACGGCCTGCAGCATTGGCGGCTGCCGCGTGCCTTGAGCCTGCTGGTGTTCGATGAGCGCGGCCTGGGCAATGGCCGCCTGCTGCCCGCGGGCCCCTTGCGCCAGCCGCCTGCGGCGCTGGCGGCTGACGAGCTCGTCGTCTACAAC
>NZ_JBFULE010001034.1:0-1590 GCF_056400485.1 Roseateles sp. P5_B10 | reverse complement strand
GGCTCGTTGTGGCACAGGTAGCACGGCGCGCGATGGCTGGCCTTGTCAGCTTCCACCACGAACAGGGTCTGGTCTTCGCGCCGGATGGTTCGATTCGCGACGCATCCGAGCATGAGCTATTTGTTTCAGGCGGCTAGGTACATGCTCACGGGACGCCCAACCAGTTGTTCAAGCGGACAGCCCAAAGCTGCGCTTCGGGCTGCCACTCAACGCCGACGTTGGGCATCATGACCAGCCACCAACCGCCCGCTGAGCTTTTGCCGGCGAAGTTCGAAGTGCGAYGACGCGCTGGGCTGGAGGATGTCCGAAAGCAAGAAGGTACAAGCACGCACGCTCGGTTCAAGGAGGAGTGCGCTGCGTTCATTTCGGCCGCTACGGACGGCGATCAGGTGTATGAGTTTTGCTCTGCGGAATCGCAGTGGCGACTCGGCTTAGGCTGGGCAGGTTTTGAACTGCAGCGCAACGACTTGATTGTTGCCCGCCTCATCACACGGATGAGTTAATGCTGAGCATCATGAGGCCCAACCTTTCGCTGCAGCGGACGGCTTCGCCGTCCGCTGAGCTTTCACGTTAGGCAGAACCATGAAGAACTGGCTCCTTGGTTCTTTGCTTTACGCCGCCCTCGGTTGCATTGCCGCAGAGCTAACGCTGGACGTTGAAATACGAATACTGGCGGACGCTAGCTGTAGCGTGGGAGGTGTGAAATCAAACTGCAGAGAAGTCGGAAGCGTCGTGAGAAAGCTTCACGGCAACAGGCAATTCAATGCGTCTGTCGTTGCTCCCTACAACGTGAACCCGAATACCGTTGGGATGCTTATGACCTCTTTGCATGAAAGTGGCGTGGGAAAAGTTAATCTGCAGCAGATCGCCGATGCACCATCATCCGGAGCTTCAAAGGCATCCGGATTGGGTAAGTAGTTTGTCAAGAATGACGTGCACTTCCTTCTGGATGCTGTCAATGCCTAACCTGGCATTGCAGCGGACGCCTACGGCGACCGCTGAATTTTGACGTTATCCAGCACGATGACGATCAAGGATGCCTCCACCATAGATGCTCTCGGCCTGGACCGACTCTCGGGCGAAGCAGTGTTGACTGTTGTCGATCCCCTTGAGTGGAGCGACATCGGTGGCCACTCAACGCTCCTTGCAGAAAAGCTAAATCGCTACTTCGGGTTCGTCGAATCGGGCGAAATCTACACAAGCTATCCGGAGGCGCGCGGCCGAAGTCTGCGTATTGACATCGTTTGTCGTTTCGAACCGCCATCCGCCGCCATTGACTACCTGCGGCGCGCCGAAGCGGTGGCAGGCGAGTACCAATGCGCACTTAGCTGGAGGTTCCATGCTGGATAACCGGTCACTGCAGCGGACGGCTTCGCCGCCCGCTGAGCTTTCACGTTAGGTATCAAGATGACTCTGGCGAAAAGATTCTTCGCAGTCCTGTGGTTCATGCAGAGCGCTTACTACGTGTTTGGCCTCTACGCAATGGGAAGGACGTTTGGGGGTGCGCGTTGGCTTTCGCACGTAGGGGCGGGTCGTGCGGCGGCTGCCATCGTGATTTGCGCCGTCCTCTCAGCAATCATTGGCGTGACC
>NZ_JBFULE010001033.1:0-1595 GCF_056400485.1 Roseateles sp. P5_B10 | reverse complement strand
GGCGGAAATCCGCACAAACCGCAGCGACTGCGAGCGGTTCTCCGCCAGCGTCGAAAAAACTGCTGCAGGCGCTGTCGTGCGCGCCATCGCATGGGCAAACTACACGGCCCTGCCATGGTTGTGACTGCCTCTCTTCGCCCGCGCGCGCTGCGCCTCCTCCGCCTGCTGAGCCGGCCGGGCTTCCATCTCTTCCTGACAGGCTTGCTGATGGTGCTCGGCTTCGTGCTCGCGCACCGCATCAGTGAACGCAGCGGCCGCGAGCAGTTGTCGGCACTCAGCACCGAGCGGCTGGAGCTCTATGCCTCCAACCTTGCTGCCGAGCTGGGCCGACACGCCTCCCTGCCCAGCTTGCTGGCCATCGCGCCGACGCTGCAGGCCCTGATGCAGGCGCCGGGCGACGAAGCGACCCGCCGGGCCGCCAGCCAGATGCTGGCCCGCGTCAATGTGCGCGCCGGCACCCACCAGATCTTTGTCGCCGACGCCAAGGGCCAGGTCTTGTCGGCCAGCGAAGCGCTGACGCCGCCGGCGCGGCTGGCCGAGGCCCTCGCCCAGGGCCGCACCCACTTCTTTGCCGCCGATGCCAACACCGGCAGCACCGACTTCTATCTGCTGCACCCGCTGCGCGGGGCCAGCCAGGTGTCATCGGCGGGAGCGGGTGATATCCCGCTCCGGGGCGTCATCGTCGTGCGCTTCAACCTCGCGCCACTGGAAGCGACGTGGATCGACCTCGGCCTGCGCTCGCAGAACGAACGCATCCTCATCGCTGACGATCAGGACGTCGTCATCATGAGCTCCGTGCAGGCCTGGAAGTACGCCGTGCTGGGCCACGCCGACCCGTCGCGCCGCCAGGCCCTGCAGGCCAGTGCGCGCTACCCGCAGGCCATCGGCCCCAACCTGGACCTGCCGGCTTCGCTGGAGGTGCACCAGGGCCAGCAAGTCAGCCTGCCTTTGCCCGGTGCCAAGCCCATGCTGGCGCAGCAGCGCCAGATCGTGCCGCTGGGCCTGCGCCTGGTGGCTCTGTCGGACCTGACCGAGGTGCGCCAGCGCGCCCAGCTCGCGGCCTGGGGCGGTGCAGCGTTTGGCGCCAGCATCGGCCTGCTCGTGCTCTATCTGTCGTCGCGCCGGCGCGCGCTGCGCCAGCTCACCAAAGCGCAAACGGAGCTGCAGCAGGCCCACGCCCTGCTCGAACAACTGGTGGACAGCCGCACCGCCGAGCTGCGCCAGACCAATGACGCGCTGAAGACCCAGATCGCCCAGCGCCTGCAGACCGAAGGCGAGTTGCTGCAGGCCAGCAAGCTTGCCGTGCTGGGTCAGATGTCGGCCGGGCTGTCGCACGAAGTCAACCAGCCGCTGACCGCCTTGCGCGCGCTGGCGCGCAACTCGATCCGCTTGCTGGAAGCCGGCCGCCAGGACGCGGTGGCGACCAATCTGCAGCTGATGGACGACATGGTCGAGCGCATGAGTCAGATCACGCGCCAGCTGAAGAGCTTTGCGCGCAAGGCCGATGAGCAGGTCACAGGCGCCGTGTCGCTGCTGGACTGCGTGCGCAACGCCCTGCTGCTGCTGGAGCACCGCAGCCGCGCGCTGGATGTGCA
>NZ_JBFULE010001032.1:0-1596 GCF_056400485.1 Roseateles sp. P5_B10 | reverse complement strand
GCCCGAAAGCGCCGCGGCCGGCCTGTGGTCCGACGCGGGCGACCTCGCCACGCTGCTGACGGAACTGCGCAAGGGCTGGCAGGGCCGCAGCCAGGTGTTCCGCAAGTCCAGCATGCGCGCGCTGCTGGACACGCCCGTCGAGGGGCACCTCTATGGATTCAGGCTCGTCGGCGACGGCGAGCAACAGTTCCTCGTCCACTACGGCGGCACGACGGGCTACAACGCCGGCATGGCCATCAACCTGCACACAGGTGATGGTGTGGTCTACCTGGCCAACGCCGAAGCGGGCCGGGCGCTGAGCGCTGAACTGCTGGCGGCCGTGTCACGCGCCTATGGCTGGACGCAGTTCCGCGAGACGCGCGTGCGCCGGGCTGCCGTGGACGAGGCGGCTCTGCAAGGCCTCGCTGGGCGCTACCTGTTCGCCGCCATGGGGGTGCGCGTGCAGATTGAACAGGCCAAGGCGCAGCTGACCCTGGTGTTTCCCAACGGTGACCGTCTGGCGCTGACGCCCATCGCCGCCGATGGCGTGCCGCTGCAGTTCATCCATCCCACCGGCGTGCGCGTTGGCTTCCAGCGCGGTGAGGCCGGCGCGGTGACGATGCAGCTCTATGGTGACCAGGGCGTGCGCGAGGACTCGCCATGACGAAACTGCGGCGCGCGTGGGCCGCCGTGCTGTGCCTGGCCGCCGCGGCGGCGGTGACGGCGCAGCCGCTCGCGCTCGGCGTCGTCCTGGTGCCCGGTGGTTTCGAGGCTGGCCGCCAGCCCGACGGCAACAGCCTGCTGCTGCAGGGCGATCAGGGCTGGCTGCTGATCGACAGCGGCCGCCACCGCGCTCATGCCGAAGCGGCGCTCGCGGCGGCGGGCGGGCAGGTGAGGGCGGTGCTGAACACGCATTGGCACCTCGACCACCTCGGCGGCAACGCCTGGTTGCGTTCGCAAAGGCCTGGGCTTGAAGCCTGGGCGTCGCCCGCGGTAGCGAAGGCGCTGGCGGCCGATGGCTGGCTGGACCGCTACCGCCGCCAGCTGATGGAGGCCATTCCCACGGCACCGCCCGATCAGGCGGCCGTCATGCGCGTTGACCTCGAACTGCTGAACCAGGCTGCGGCCCTGCGCCCCGATCGTGAGATTGGGACAGCCTCGGCCCGGACCATCGCCGGCCGCCGCCTGCAGATCGGCATCGAAACCGCCGTCAGCGGTGGCGACTTGTGGGTGTTGGACGCGGCCACCGGCACACTGGCCGCTGGCGACCTTGTCACGCTGCCGGTGCCCTTCATGGACACCGCCTGCCCACCCGCCTGGCGCGAGGCGCTGGCACGCCTCTCCGCCCAGCCTTTCCAGCGCCTGGTACCTGGCCATGGTCCGGTCATGAGCCGCGCCKATTTCGAGCGCTGGCGTGGCGGCTTYGAGGCCCTGCTGGACTGCGCCGACCAGGGCCTGCATCCCGGAGCCTGCGCCGCCGTCTGGCGTTCACGCGTCGACACGTGGCYGGACGACGCCGGCCGCGCTCGCGTCAATGGCATGCTTGGCTACTATTTCAAGACGCTGCTGCAAGCACCGACCGAACAACGTGAGCGATTTTGTCGACGACCCTGACAT
>NZ_JBFULE010001031.1:0-1598 GCF_056400485.1 Roseateles sp. P5_B10 | reverse complement strand
CTCGAACTTCATCACGGCCAATGTGCTGCTGAACCAGAAGATCGGCTTGGTCGACCCGTTCAGCAAGGTCGACAACTGGACGGTGCAGAACTTCGTCAACGCCGGCGGCGGCCGCCTGCGCGGCATCGAGCTGCAGGCCAACCATGCCTTCGAGAAGGGCTTCGGCATCGTGTCGAACTACACCTTCACCGAAGGCACGGCGCCCAAGGAGAGCTTCGCCGACCAGCTCGGCCTGTTCACCCAGTCGTCCAAGCACAACGTGAACCTGGTGGGCTACTACGAGACGCCCGACTACTTCGGCCGCCTGGCCTACAACTGGCGCTCCAAGTACATCATTCGCGAGAACGCCTACTGGTACGGCAACCGCATGCACGCCAACTTCGGCACGCTGGATGCGAGCTTCGGCTGGAACATCAACAAGTGGCTGAAGCTGAGCTTCGACGCGGTGAACCTGACCAAGCAGGACGACATCCAGTACGGCGCCATGTCCACCAGCCTGCCGGCCGACGGCCTGCACAAGGACCCGCTGAAGGCCGGCTACCCAGCCTGGTCCTTCAAGGGCGAGACGACCTACAAGATCGGCCTGACGGCGAAGTTCTGATCGACGCCCCCGGCCATGCAAAAGCCCGGCGAATGCCGGGCTTTCCTTGTTGCGTGAAGCGCAGACCGCAGCCTAGAAGTCGTAGAAGGAATTCGCCGTCAGCCGCCCTGTGCGCGGATCGCTGCTCAGGCTGAGCTGCGGGTTCACGACGGCCGAGTGAAGCAGGCTGCCGCGGTAGATGACCAGGCGGTTGAAGCGGGCAGGCATCATGCCCAGGAACTCGAAGTGCTCGTCGGAGTCGTCGAAGTAGCGCTGCGCGGGCGGGCGGGCGTTGAGCTCGGCGTAGTAGGTGTCGAGGAAGGCCTCGCGGTTGTCCGCCGTGACCTGCTGCAGGCCGGTGGCCTTGTGGCGGTAGAAGGCGGTGCCGCCGTGCGCGCCGTCGCAGAGGTAGAGCAGCACGGCCATATGGTGGGGCGTGCTGGCGTCGAAGTGGGGTGTGCGCTGCAGCGGGCCGAGTTCGTCGGGCCGCATCGTCGTCAGCGAGAAGGCGCATTCGCTCTTGCGCAGCTTAAGGGCCTCGGGCACGCCAAAGTTGAGGCGGATCAGCGGCTCCATCAGCACGGTCAGGTGGGCCGAATAGTCGGCTGGCACCGGTGCGCGAATGCCCGGGTAGCCCTTGCGATCGGTCACGCCCGGGTATGGCGCGAAGTTGGCCTGGCTGGCCGCCTCGACCATCGCCAGTGGGTTCTCAAGGAAGTTGTCGATGAAGACGACTTGATGCTCGCCGATCTGCACGGACTGGATGTCCGGCGGCATGCGGATGGCGAAGGCGTCGCTCATGCTCGCGTGTCCGGTTCTCAAACCTTCCAGTACCAGCCGCGCTTGTCCAGGGCCCACACGATCACGGCCCAAACCGCGACGAAAGCGAGCGCGAACGACAGCGACTGGCCATAAGGCCCGATCAGCGGATTCAACGGCCCGAACACGGTGCGGTACAGCGGCTCCATCCAGCCGGTGGCCGCCAACAACACGGTGCACATCCAGGCCCCGGCATAGG
>NZ_JBFULE010001030.1:0-1605 GCF_056400485.1 Roseateles sp. P5_B10 | reverse complement strand
CAACTTGACCATCTCGCCTGTCCCCATCACACCGTTGCCAGACCTGATTCTAAGATCATTCCAATCACAAGAGTTTCGTAATATCCGACCAACCCCCACCAACGATATCCGGCTAATTCCGACTGCGCGAATACACTGAAAAGCCATCACCGTATCCGAACATGGCGAAGCTATGAAAACTATGGTCTTTGAGTGGGGCGACGTGGATGTCGGTGGGCGCCACTTCCAAAAAGTCGCGATAAAGGTTCCCCTCGATGCCGAAAGACAGATCTTTCTACAGTTGGACACCGGTGCTCCCTCTTCATACATCTATGCAGACGCCATTTCCAAACTTCAGGTAGAAGGGATCTTGCGCAAAGCCGACAGGCCTGGAGAGTATGTCTTGCGAGTGCCGACCCGCAGCGGTTCTGTTTGGGAAATCGTTGCTTGGGAGTTTTGCCGCCGGCCCTCGAGTGACGATTCCAATGGCGAAGGCGTGGTCGGCGTCATCGGATTGGATGCGCTGCAGAAAGAAATACTCGTTATCGACTATCCGCAGCAAATCATTTCCGTGCTCGCTCCCGGCGCGAATCTTGACTTACTCTATCAAGGGCTTAACTTTACCCGCACCACACTGACACGTGTGACGCACGCCAAGGGCACTTCCCACTATGGCATTAATGTCGATATAGACGGCAAAGCCGCAGGGCTAATGTTGTTGGACACTGGCGCCGGATTATTCAATCTCGTGTCCTGGCCAAGCCACACCGATGAAGCCATCGCCACAAGAAACGTAAGTGTCGAAGCCTTTAATCTCAGCGGGGAATACACCCTCGAAGGCGATGACATGAGCTTCGTCGAGTTGCAAGGGCGCCATCAGGTCTGCTTAATCGGATTTTGCATTCAGGATGTCCTCCTTCACGAACAAAGCAAGGCGGTCATACCCGAATTTCAGGGAATCATCGGAAATGAGTTTTTCTGGGAAGGTGTACTACTTATCGATTTTCCCCAGCTTACCGTTGCATATGGACGAGCAGCAAGTTGAGCAACAGCAATCTTGGGCAAGACCCTTGAAAATGGCTTGCAAGGAGGCGTCGGTGGCACTGATCCTCAAATGACGTACTACCAAATCGTGGAGTTCGGAAACCTAATTGCCAATTTCATACGATTCAGCGGTGTAAAGCTCTTGAACATCAGGCGCTCCGAAGGCATTTCGCCCCTCAACAATGGTCTATCAAGGTTGAACGATGAGAGTGCAACTGCAGTCTGAAGCGGCAGAGTGCGGACTGGCATGCTTGCTGATGGTGCTTTCTCACTATAAACAAAATATTGAAATTAGCGACGCTCGACGTCGGATGGGAATTAGTCTCAAGGGCACAACACTGCGGCAGCTAATGCAATCTGCTTCGCGGTTCGGCCTCTCCTCAAGAGCGCTCCGCGTGCCATTAGCCGATCTGCGGGGGGTACAGCTTCCATGTATCCTGCATTGGGGTTTAAACCATTTTGTCGTATTAAAAAGGATTAGACGCAACAGTGTCATTATCCTGGATCCGGCTATCGGTACGCGGAGCTTAGGGCTGGCTGATTTATCGCAACACTTTACAGGGGTCGCCCTCGAGTTATGAC
>NZ_JBFULE010001029.1:0-1606 GCF_056400485.1 Roseateles sp. P5_B10 | reverse complement strand
TCCAGGCGCTGGCCGGCTGCGACCTGCTGACCATCAGCCCCGATCTGCTCGCCCAACTTCAGGCCACCGACGCCAAGCTGGAGCGCGCGCTCGACCCGGCCAAGGCGGCGGCCGTACCCGCCATCCACCTGGACGAAGCCGCCTTCCGCTTCGCGCTGAATGAGGATGCGATGGCCACCGAGAAGCTGGCCGAGGGCATCCGCCAGTTCGCCGTCGATGCCGGCAAGCTCGACAAGCTCATCGAGGCCGCCTGACATGACGGCGCGCTGCGACCTGTCTCCCGTTTGGGCTGAACTGCAAGCMCACTACGCCGCGAGCGGTCGCGGCTTCGATATCCGTGAAGCTTTCAAGGCGGATGCGGACCGCTTCGGCGCGCTGTCGTTTGAAGCGCCCGAGGTGTTCGCCGATCTGTCCAAGAACCGCATCGACATGCCCACGCTGGCCCTGCTGCTGAAGCTGGCGGCCGACTGTGGCCTCGAGGCGCGGCGCGATGCGCTGCTGCGCGGCGACCCGGTCAACCACACCGAAGGCCGCGCGGTGCTTCACACGGCGCTGCGCGCGCCGGCAGGCAGCAAGGCACCGTTCAATGCCGAGGTGCAAGCATCTCTGGATGCGATGCTGGCCTTTGCCGAGAGCGTGCGCCGCGGCGAGCGGGGCGAGATCACCGACGTCGTGCACATCGGCATCGGCGGCAGCGACCTCGGCCCGGCCATGGTCGTGCAGGCGCTGCAGGCCTTTGGTCGTCGCGATCTCAAGCTGCATTTCGTCTCCAACGTCGACGGCCATGACCTGGCGCCCGTGCTGGCCGGCGTTGACGCAAAGCACACGCTGTTCGTCATTGCCTCCAAGACCTTCACGACGCAGGAGACGCTGGCCAATGCGCAAGCTGCCAAGGCCTGGTTCCTGGCCGCCGGTGGAACGGATGTGGCGCGCCACTTCGTCGCGACCAGCAGCAACACTGCCGCCGCTGCCGCCTTCGGCATCGACACCGCCTTTGGTTTCTGGGACTGGGTCGGCGGCCGTTACTCGCTGTGGTCGGTCATCGGCCTGCCCATTGCCATCGCCGTCGGCGCCGACAACTTCCGTGAACTGCTGGCCGGCGCGCATGCGATGGACGAACACTTCGCGTCGGCGCCGCTCGACCGAAATCTGCCGGTGCTGCTGGGCCTGGTCGACGTCTGGTACCGCAATTTCCATGGCTTCACCAGCCGCAGCGTCGCACCGTATCACCAGGGCCTGCGCCGCCTGCCCGCCTATCTGCAGCAGCTGGAGATGGAGAGCAACGGCAAGGGCGTGGACTTGGACGGCAACGCGCTGTCAATCGGGACGTCGCCCGTCGTCTGGGGCGAGGCCGGCACCAACGGCCAGCACGCCTACTTCCAGATGCTGCATCAGGGCACGGACGTCATCCCGGTGGAGTTCATCGCGGTGAAGCGCCCGAATCACGGCGTAAGCGGAGAACTGGCCGAGAAGCTGGCCGACCAGCACCGCAAGCTGCTGGCCAACTGCCTGGCGCAGAGCCAGGCATTGATGCAAGGCAAGACGGCCGCCGAGGCCCTCACCGAGAAGGCGCCGACCGCGTCGGCAACGCTGGACCGTGGCGTCT
>NZ_JBFULE010001028.1:0-1619 GCF_056400485.1 Roseateles sp. P5_B10 | reverse complement strand
CCGCAGTCGGGCTGGTTGCCCGGCGAGGATTTGCAACGCCGCAGACGCTGCCTTTGCGGGGCAACCCTGAGGGCAAGGCAGCACAGGGCCGCACTCGGCGTTGCGCACCTGGGTCGGGCAAGAGCCCGACCGGCGGCGCGCGCCTTGATTGCGACCCTGTGCTGCCTTGCGGGCGCCATGGGGAGACTGCAAACAGGTTCTACAAGACCGCCAGGAGACAACCATGGCATTGATGGGCCGGATGATGTCGGATCCGCTGCTGATCTCGTCGCTGCTGAAGCACGCCGAGCGGCATTCGGGCGAGACCGAGATCGTCAGCAAGCGGGTCGAGGGCGACCTGCACCGCAGCAATTGGCGCGAGCTGGCGCGGCGTTCGCGCCAGGCCGCGCAGGCATTTGCACGCCTGGGTTGCGAGCCCGGCGACCGCGTCGCGACGCTGGCCTGGAATGGCCACCGCCACATGGAGATCTACTACGGCAGTTCGGGCTCCGCGCTGGTCTGCCACACGATCAACCCGCGCCTCTTCCCCGAGCAGATCGTCTGGATTGCCAACGACGCGCAGGACCGCATCCTCTGTTTTGACGCCACCTTCCTGCCGCTGGTCGAGAAGATTGCGCCGCTGCTGAAGAGCGTTCAGCACTTCGTGCTGATGACCTCGCGTGCCCACATGCCAGCAAGCAGTGGCATCCCGAACCTGCTGTGCTTTGACGACCTGCTGGCCGCCGAGACCGGCGACTACGCCTGGCCGCAATTTGACGAGAACACCGCCTCCAGCATCTGTTACACGTCTGGCACCACCGGCAACCCCAAGGGCGCCATCTACAGCCACCGCTCGACGGTGCTGCATGCCTACGCYGCCGCGCTGCCGGACGCGATGGACTGCTCCAGCCGCGACGTCATCCTGCCCGTCGTGCCGATGTTTCATGTCAACGCCTGGGGCCTGCCGTACAGCGCGGCCATCGTCGGCTGCAAGTTCGTGCTGCCCGGCCCGCATCTGGACGGCAAGAGCCTGTATGAGCTGTTCGAGGGCGAGAAGGTGTCTTTCAGCGCCGGCGTGCCCACCGTCTGGCTGGGCCTGCTGAACTACGTCAAGGCCAACAACCTGAAGTTCTCGACCTTCAAGCGCACCGTCATCGGTGGCTCGGCCTGCCCGCCGGCGATGATGAAGTCGCTGCAGCAGGACTACGGCGTCGAGGTCATCCATGCCTGGGGCATGACCGAGATGTCGCCGCTGGGCACGCTGTCCAAGTTGACGACACGCCAGCTCGACCTGCCACCCGAACAGCAGCAGCGCCTGCTGGAGAAGCAGGGCCGCGTCATCTACGGCGTGGACATGGCCGTCATCGACGACGAAGGCCGCTCCCTGCCCTGGGACGGCCAGAGCTCGGGCAATCTGGTCGTGCGTGGCCACTGGGTGATCGCCCAGTACTACAACCACGACGAGTCGCCCCTGGTGAGTGTGGATGGCGAGCCAGGCTGGTTTCCGACCGGTGACGTGGCCACCATCGACGCCGACGGCTWCATGCAGATCACYGACCGCWSCAAGGACGTCATCAAGTCCGGYGGCGAATGGATCAGCTCCATCGATCTCGAGAACATCGCGATGGCCCACCCGGCCG
>NZ_JBFULE010001027.1:0-1623 GCF_056400485.1 Roseateles sp. P5_B10 | reverse complement strand
GGGCCGCGCGCCGGCCGGTGGCCATGGCCTCGTCGGCGCGGTAGAAGTCCATGAAGCCCATGCCGGGCAGGTCGGGGTCGATGACGATGTCCCGGGCGTTCAGCTCACGCAGCGACCGCTGCACGTTCTGCTCGGTCAGGATCTGCAGCATCTGGTTGGCCACCATGACGGCGCTGCTGATCTCGCGGTCTTCGAGCAGCGGCGTGCCGACGTTGACGGCGATGACGATGTCGGCGCCAAGCTGGCGGGCCAGGTCGACGGGGAGATTGCGCACCAGGCCACCGTCCACCAGCGGGCGGCCGTTGACGCGCAGCGGCGCAAACACGCCCGGCACGGCCATGGAGGCACGCAGGGCCTCAAACAGCGGCGTGTCGGCCTGGTCCAGCATCGCGCCGGAGAGCAGGTCGGTCGCGACGGCGCGAAACGGGATGGGCAGCTTGCACAGCGGGTCGTCGGCGCGCGTGGCGGGGATGAGGGAGGACAGCGTGGCCTCCAACTGGCCATTGGCGGCGGCGCCGCCGGGCAGCATCGCACCGCGTTGCGGCGTGAAGCCGAACTCGATGCGCGAAGGAAGCCGCTCGTCATCCTCGCGGCGGCGAATGGACAGGCGCTCGCGCGCCGGCCGGTCGGCCAGGATGGCGTTCCAGTTCGCGCCCTTCACCAGGACCTCGAGCTCATCCAGGCTGCGGCCCGAGGCATAGGCGCCGCCGACCACCGCACCCATGCTGGTGCCGACGATGAGGTCTACCGGCACCTGCATCTCCTCCAGCACGCGCAGCACGCCGATATGGGCCAGGCCGCGGGCGCCGCCACCGGACAGCACGAGGCCGATCCTGGGGCGCTGAGCGGGAGAGGGTTCGGCGGCCAGTACGGAACCGGCGATCAGGCAGCAAAGAAGGAGCAGGCGTTTCATGGCGGCCCGCACCATAGCAGCGTCAGCGCAGGCCGAACTCCGCCAGCTCGCCCTGGCGGCGCAGTTTCTGGATGGCCTGGTGCAGCTTGTCGACCGGCTCCTGCGGCGTGCCAAGGTGGCAGGCCACATAGGCGTCCACGCGGCGCAGCGTCAGGACGTTCTTGACCGGCGCGCCGCCCTCGGCGCGGATCACGGGTTCGGCAGCGAGTTCGTTGGCGAACCAGAAGTCCACGCGCCGCGCCTGCAGCATGCGCAAGGCCGACACCGAGTTGTTGGCCTCCTGGGCGGCGATGCCCTGCTCGCGCAGCGATGCGGCGGGCGCAGACTCCCGCTGCACGACAACGCCGTGGCCGCGCAGGTCTTGCAGACCGTGCAACGTCGGTGCTTCGTCGGCGCGTGCGTAGATGACCAGCGCACCGCTGGCCAGGGGGCCGGCCCAATGGAAGGCGGCCTCGCGCTCGGGTGTGCGGGACAGGCCCACCGCGCAACTGCCGGGCGTGCTGCTGGCGGTCGCCAGTGCGCGCGGGATGGGCATGGCCAGGATGCCCAGCTGCAGGCCGCTGGCCCGGCCTATCTTGGCGAGCAACTCCGCGCCAGGTCCGCTGACCGTGCCGTCAGCAGCTACGTCGAACAGGCCGGGATTGGGAAAGACCAGCAGCTGGAGCTGCTGTGCCTGGGCCGTGCCACAGAGCAGCGCAAGCAACACAAGC
>NZ_JBFULE010001026.1:0-1625 GCF_056400485.1 Roseateles sp. P5_B10 | reverse complement strand
GAGTGACGCTCTCACTTGTCTATACAAGTGAGAGCGTCGGTTTCGATGCCCACGCGCAACAAACTTTGCGCGAACGATGCAAATAGCTGTAGCTAGTTCTTGTTGATTTGCACAAGCACTGCCGATAATTCGAAGTGATAGGAAGCACACCATGCTGGATTGGGACGAAGACCTGAAGTCCACCGACACACACACCGCGAAGCCTGTCGCGGCACTGCCTTCGGCGCCCCTGATGCCTGAAGTTGCTCTCGCTTCCTCTCCCGCTCCCAAGTTGTCCGGCGAACCAACCACCGCGCGTCGCGTGAAGGCTGCCGACAAGCGCATCATCAACGGCCAGACCGATGTGAATCAGCTGGTGCCGTTCAAGTACAAGTGGGCTTGGGAAAAGTACCTCGCCACCTGCGCCAACCACTGGATGCCGCAGGAAGTGAACATGAGCCGCGACATCGCGCTCTGGAAAGATCCCAACGGCCTGACCGAAGACGAGCGCCGCATCATCAAGCGCAACCTCGGCTTCTTCGTCACCGCTGACTCGCTGGCCGCGAACAACATCGTGCTGGGCACCTACCGCCACATCACGGCACCCGAGGCTCGCCAGTTCCTGCTGCGCCAGGCGTTCGAAGAGGCGATCCACACGCACGCTTACCAGTACATCGTGGAGTCGTTGGGTCTGGACGAGAGCGAGATCTTCAACGCCTACAACGAAGTCCAGTCCATCCGCGACAAGGACGAGTTCCTGATCCCCTTCATCGGCGCGATCATGGACCCGCACTTTCACACCGGCACGCCGGAGAACGACCAGACGCTGCTGAAGAGCCTGATCGTCTTCGCCTGCCTGATGGAAGGCCTGTTCTTCTACGTCGGCTTCACGCAGATCCTGGCGATGGGCCGCCAGAACAAGATGACGGGTGCAGCCGAGCAGTACCAGTACATCCTGCGCGACGAGTCGATGCACTGCAACTTCGGCATCGACCTGATCAACCAGATCAAGCTTGAGAACCCGCACCTCTGGACGGCCGAATTCAAGGCCGAGATCAAGGCGCTGTTCCTGAAGGCCGTCGAACTGGAATACCGTTACGCCGAGGACACCATGCCGCGTGGTGTGCTGGGCCTCAATGCCTCGATGTTCAAGGGCTATCTGCGCTTCATCGCCAACCGCCGTGCGGTGCAGATCGGCCTCGAAGCCCTGTTCCCGAACGAAGAGAATCCCTTCCCCTGGATGAGCGAGATGATCGACTTGAAGAAGGAACGCAACTTCTTCGAGACGCGCGTCATCGAGTACCAATCAGGCGGGGCACTGAGCTGGGACTGAAGTCCCAGCCATCACAAGATCAAGACCTGGCCAATGCAGTCACCGAGCGAAACCCGCATCAACACGCTAGACGTGGCGGGGCTGCATGGCGATCCCATTCACCGTATCGAGGCGCTCCTCCTGGGCGACTCTCGGGCGGTGAATAACCGTATCTGGGCGGACCGGTCCGCACAGAACGGTGACTTTTCCACTTGATCAAGGAGAAAACCATGGCAACTGCAAAGACCCCGGCTAAGGCCGCAGCSAAGAAGGCCGCTCCGGCCAAGAAGGCTGCRCCCGCCAAGAAGGCCGCTCCGGCCAAGAAGGCTGCACC
>NZ_JBFULE010001025.1:0-1625 GCF_056400485.1 Roseateles sp. P5_B10 | reverse complement strand
CCAGGCAGGCGGCCCGGCCAATGGCGCGCCGGCACTGCCGTCGGCCGAAGCCTACCGGCGCTGGTCGACGGTGATGCAGAACGAGTTCGATGCACTGCGCTGGCGGCTCGCGCGCGGCGAGCCAGGGCTCATCGACGCCTATGGCGCGACCGACCCGGCGGAATTCTTCGCGGTGATCAGCGAGTTGTTCTTCGAGCGACCCATCGAGCTGGCCGCGGGTCACCCGGCGTTGTACAGCGAGCTCAGTGGCTATTACCGACTGGACCCGGCGAGCTGGAACTAGAAGCCGAGGCTGGCGAGCAGGTCGTCCACATCGTCCTGCTTGAGCGCCTTGTCCGGCGTCTGCACGCCACCGAGCTCGGCGGACACGGCGGCAGCGGCCGGCGCCGGCAGGGACTGGACAAGATCCTTCAGCGGCGGCTCGGCGCGCTCCAGCATCTTGCTGACCTTGTTGATGACCTGGCCCGAGAGATCCTGGAAGTCCTGCGACATCATGATCTCGGTGTGCAGCGACTTCTCGCGCGCGGCAAAGCTTGCGGCATCGGCGGCGTAGGCGGCGCACAGTTTCATCAGCGCGCGGGCGCGGTCGGCGCTGATGTTGCTGGACAGGGCCAGCCGGTTCAGCGCGTCGGACAGCTCGCGGCCCTTCTTGCGCACGGCCTCGGCGTCGTCCTGGGCGGCTTCCACCAGGTTGAGCACCTTGGTGGCCGCCTGCTCCGTCATGCTGCGCACATAGGCCAGGCGCTCGCGCGCATCGGGCAACTCGTCGACCACGTCATGCAGGATCTGGGCGGCGTCGGCCCGGATCATGGCCTGGATGGACGCGTCGGACATGTGGAACTCCCTGAATGGGCCCGGCAGCAGCGACGGGGCTTCAACCAGTTTAGAAGCGCCTCTACGGCGCGCAATTGCCCGGCAGATGGTCAAGCGCTGCCGAACGCGGCCTTTGTCACGCGGGTTGCAATTCAGGGCGCCGCGAGCAGCGCGCGCAAAGCCGCGGCGGTTGCCACGTCCAGGCGGCCGGCTTGCTCGGCCAGCAGGAGCTGGCGCCGGCCCAGGGCCAGCAGCAGGTCGGCGTCCAGCCCGGCAGACGCCAGCGCCTGCAGATGGCGGCCCAGCACGCCGGTATCGCCGCGCGCGACAGGCCCCGAGACGGCACCGGCCAGGCCACGGTCCAGGGCCGTGTCCAACGCGCCACGGGTCAACGGCACCAGAGCCGGCAGGGCTTGGGCCCGCGCCAGTCCAGCGGCCGCCCACAGCGTTTGGGCTTCGGCCAGCACGGCCAGCACGCCGCTGGCGGCCAGGTTGGCCGCCGCGTGATAGGCAGCCCGCGCCTGGGCCGTCATCGGCGACGGCAACGCCAGTGGCACCAGGCCCAGCGCGTGAGCGAGTGCTTCCAGCGCTGGCCGGTGTGCTGCATCCGCCTCGATACCGACATGCACGCCGGCAAGGCCGGTATCACCGGCCAGCAGTTTCAATGGGTGAAAGCCTGCCGCGGCCGGCGCCGGGCCCAGCGCGGCCAGCGGCGTCGCGCCACTGCAATGCAGGCCCAGTTGGCCGGCGCGCCACGGCAAGGCGGCGGCGGTCGTGGCGATCTGATCGTCGGGGACTGTCAGCCAGACCCA
>NZ_JBFULE010001024.1:0-1627 GCF_056400485.1 Roseateles sp. P5_B10 | reverse complement strand
GGACGTGACCACGGGCAGGCCGTTGGCGCGCAGCACGTCGGTCGATGGCCAGCCCTCGCCGGCCCCGGCCGTGAAGCGGCTCAGGTCGGTCAGCGTGCGCACGGCCCGGAAACGCGCCTGGTCGCCCCTGCGGATCAGGAAGACGCGGTAGTCGTTGAGTTCGCGCAGCAGCGAGAAGCGCACGGGAAGGAGCTCGGCCTCGCGCTTGGTGTTGCTGCCATCCCAGATGACGTTGATGGCGCCATTGTTCTTCAGCTCGACGAACTGGCGCTGGCCGCTCATCGGCTGCTCGTAGTGCTGGATCTCGAAGGCCCCGTCGCTGGCCTGCGTCTTCTCCAACGCCAGGCGCAGCAGTTGCGGGAAATAGCTTGCGTGCTGCTGCGAGCTGGGCGACAACTGCGGGATGGTGATGCGCAGGGGCTCCGCAGCCAGGGCGGCGGAGGGGCCCATCGTGGACAACAGCGCCAATGCGGCGCGGCGCCGGTTCATGGCGTTCAGCTGGCCGCCAGGCGCTTGAGTTGGTACAGCGCTTCCAGTGCCTCGCGCGGCGACAGCGCGTCGGGGTCGACCTTGGCCAGCGCCTGCAGCAGCTCGCTGGGCTCGGGCAGGGGCGGCGGCGCGGGCGGGGCGGCGAAGAGGTCGAACTGGTCGTCGGCCGCGTTCTGGCGGGCCTCCAGGGCCTCCAGCGTCGCGCGAGCCTGGCGCACGAGGCTGGCGGGCATGCCGGCCAGCTTGGCGACCTGCACGCCATAGCTGCGGCTGGCCGGGCCGGGCTGCAGCTCGTGCAGGAAGACGATGTCCTCACCGCTCTCCACGGCCGACACGTGCCAGTTCTGCGCCTGCGCATGCTTGGCGGGGAACTCGGTCAGCTCGAAGTAGTGCGTGGCGAACAGCGTGAACGCGCGCGTCTTGTCGTGCAGGTGGCTGGCGATGGCCGACGCCAGTGCCAGGCCGTCGAAGGTGGACGTGCCGCGGCCGATCTCGTCCATCAGCACCAGGGATTGGTCGGTGGCCGAATGCAGGATGGCCGCACCTTCGGTCATCTCCAGCATGAAGGTGGATTGAGCGTTGGCGAGGTCGTCCGCCGCGCCGATGCGGGTGTGGATGGCGTCCATCGGCCCCAGGCGACAGCTCGTCGCCGGCACATAGCTGCCTATTGATCCCAGCAACGCGATCAGCGCCACCTGGCGCATGAACGTGCTCTTGCCGCCCATGTTCGGGCCGGTGATGACGAGCAGCTTGGTACGCGCATCGAGCTTGCAGTCGTTCGGCATGAACTCCGTGCCGCCGGTCTCGTGCAGGCGGGCCTGCACGACGGGGTGGCGGCCGGCTTCGATCTCCAGGCAGGGCTGGGTGACGAACTCCGGCCGGCACCAGTTCAGCGTGACGGCGCGTTCGGCCAGCGCCGCCAGCGCGTCCAGGCCGGCCAGCGTGCGGCCCAGCGCCGTGAGCGGCTCCAGGCGGCTGATCAGGGCGTCGATGACCTGCTCGTACAGCAGCTTCTYGCGCGCCAGCGCCCGCTCGTTGGCGGACAGGGCCTTGTCCTCAAAGGCCTTCAGCTCCGGCGTGATGTAGCGCTCGGCGTTCTTCAGCGTCTGGCGGCGCTGGTAGTCCATCGGCACCTTGT
>NZ_JBFULE010001023.1:0-1630 GCF_056400485.1 Roseateles sp. P5_B10 | reverse complement strand
CTCCAGACTCACGTGCCCGCCCATCAGGTTCGCCAATCGCTTGACGATCGACRACCCCAGSCCGGTGCCACCGAAGCGCCGTGTGATCGACGCATCCGCCTGGGCAAACGGCGCGAACAACTGCGTCTGAACTTCGGGCGCGATGCCGATGCCGGTGTCTTGCACGGCAAACGACAGCGTCGCATGCTGGGCCGTGGCGGCAAGCATCCGCACGTGCAGCTCGACACTGCCTTGCTCGGTGAACTTGATCGCGTTGGACAGCAGGTTGGTCAGGATCTGGCTCAGGCGCGTCGCATCGCCCTCCAGCACCACCGGCAGCTCGTCCTCGACGACGATCTCGAAGGCGACGCCCTTGGCCTCGGCCTGCACCGCCATCACGTCGCTCAGCTCCTTCAGCAAACTGCGCAGGCTGAATGCGGTGTTCTCGACGATCAACTCGCCGGCTTCGATCTTTGACAGATCGAGCACGTTGTTCAGCACCACGAGCAGCGACTTGCTCGCGAGCTTGACCTTCGCCAGAAAGGCCACCTGCTCCTCGTCCAGCGAGGTCTCCCCGAGCAAATAGGTCAGGCCGATGACCGCGTTCATTGGGGTGCGGATCTCATGGCTCATGTTGGCGAGAAACTCGCTCTTGGCACGATTGGCCTGTTCGRCCTTTTGCGTTGCGTGACGCAGCGATTCCTCGTACTGCTTGCGCTCCGTGATGTCGCGCGCCGCCGCGAAGACGCCTTGCAGCTGCCGGTCGCGGTCATGAAAGGTGGTGGCGTTGTACGACACCACGGTGAGCTTGCCGTCCCTGGCGCGGACGGTCAGTTCGTAGTTGGTGACCTTGCCCTCGGCCAGCACGCGCTTGATGCCTGCTTCCGCCCGGTGTGGCRCGGTGAAGTAGTTCTTGAACGGCGCGCCGATCAGCTCGTCGCGCGTGCAGCCGGTCAGGGCCTCCGTCTGCTTGTTGACGTCGGTGATGATGCCGCGCGGGTCGGTTGTCATCAGCGCGTCGATGTTGGATTCGATCAGCGAGCGCGTGTAGAAGTGCTGGTCGCGTAAGCGCTGGTCGAGCTTCTGGCGCTCCTCTTCGACCTGCTGGCGGGCGGTGTTGTCGGTGCCGATCAAGAGGTAGCCAATGATGGCGTCTTGCGCGTCGCGCAGCGCCGTCACCGACACCACCGCTCCGAAGCGGCTGCCGTCCTTGCGGATATAGGTCAGCTCGTAGATGTCCTCGATGCCGCGCGAGGCCTTGAACACCAGCGCCTCGAAGCCGGGGGCGATCGGGGTCTCGAGTTCGACGCTCAGCGCCTTGGCCCGCTCAATCAATTCCGGCGGGTCGGAGATGTCTGCCGGCGTGATCTTGTTCACCACGTCAGCGGCCGTGTAGCCCAGCATGCGCTCGGCGCCGACGTTGAAGATCTGGATCACTCCCTTCGCGTCGGTGGCGATGCTTGAGAAGTTGGCACTGTTGAAGATCGCGTTCTGCAAGGCGCCGGCCTTCAGCAGCGCTTCTTCGGCGCGCTTGCGCGCGGTGTTGTCGGTGCCGATCAGCAGGTAGCCAATGATGGCGTTCTGGGCGTCGCGCAGCGCGGTGACCGACACGACGGCCGGCAAGCGGCTGCCGTCCTTGCGGATGTAGGTC
>NZ_JBFULE010001022.1:0-1632 GCF_056400485.1 Roseateles sp. P5_B10 | reverse complement strand
CAACAACCGCCAGCAGGAAGGCAGCAGCGCGACGCTGCATGTCGACGGCCGCCAGGCCCTGCTGCCGCTGCTGCTGCATCCGGCGCCGCAGCGCGCCCTCTTCCTCGGCCTGGGCTCGGGCATCACTGCCGGCGTGGCCGCGCGGCTGCCCGGCGTGCAGGTGGAAGCCGTCGAGCTGCTGCCCGAAGTGATCGAAGCCGCCGCGATGTTCCGCCCCGCGCTGGGCGAAGGCCCCAGCCCGCGCCTGCTGGCCGCCGATGCGCGCCGCTTCGTACGCACCACCGCGCGGCACTACGACGTCATCGTCTCCGACAACTTCCATCCCGCCCGCAGTGGCTCGGGTGCTCTCTACACGGTCGAGCATTTCCGCGCCGTGCGCGAGCGGCTTGCGCCGCGAGGCCTGTTCTGCCAATGGCTGCCGCTGCACCAGCTCGACCTGGAAACGCTGCGCAGCATCACGGCGGCCTTCCTGCAGGCCTTTCCCGATGGCGCCGCCATCCTCGCCAGCAACAGCCTGGACACACCCACGCTGGGCCTTGTCGGGCGAATCGGAGATACCCGCTTTGCGCCGAGGGTGGTGCCGGTGCTGGCTGGGCATTTCGGCCTTGGCGACAGCTTCGCCGTGCTCGGCAGCTTCATCGCCGACGCCCCAGCGCTGCGCCGCCTCGCCGCGGACGCGCCGCTGAACACCGACGACCGCCCCTGGGTGGCCTACCGCGCACCGCGCGTCACCTATGCGCCCGACTCCGCACCGCGCGACCGCCTGCTGGCGCTGCTGGGCGAGGTGAGCGTCGACATGACCGCCCTGCTCGCCCAGCCGGATGCCGCAGCGGCCGCGCGCCTCTCGGCCTACACCCAGGCCCGCCGCGACTACCTGGACCTGGGCCGCCGCACCACACCCAGCGCAGACCCGGCCGTCATGCTGGCCCGCGTCGGCCCGCCGCTGCTGGCCGTACTGCGCCAAAGCCCCGACTTCCGGCCCGCTGCCGAACCGCTGCGCCGAATCGCGCAAGCGCTGGCCCCGCGCGACCCGGCAACCGCGCAACGCCTGCTCGCATCCCTGGCCGATATCCGCCCCGATCTCGCCGCCCCCTGACCCGGTGTTGGGCCGGCGTCAGCCCTTCGTGGCAAGCTGCGGCCCATGCGTTGGGCTTTCATCACAGACATTCATGCCAATAAACAGGCCCTGCAAGCCGTCCTGGCGGACGCGCGGGCCCAGGGCGCCACGCGCTATGCGCTGCTGGGCGACTTCGTCGGCTACGGCGCCGACCCGGCCTGGGTGGTCGATCAGGTCATGGCCCTGGTCACCGATGGCGCCATCGCCGTGCAGGGCAACCACGATGAAGCCGTGGTCCATGGCGGCACCCCGGGCATGCACCCCGATGCCCGCGCGGTCATCGACTGGACGCGCGCCCAGCTGAACGAAGACCAGTTGCGCTTTCTCGCGCGGCTGCCGTTGCAGGCTCACGGCGAGCCGGGCCATTGCCTGTTCGTGCATGCCAATGCCTTCGATCCCAACGGCTGGGAATACGTGCAAGGCCGCGCCGAGGCCGTGAAGAGCCTGCACGCCAGCGCGGCGCGCATCCAGGTCTGCGGCCATATGCACGAGCCCATGCTCTTCCACCTCTCCGG
>NZ_JBFULE010001021.1:0-1642 GCF_056400485.1 Roseateles sp. P5_B10 | reverse complement strand
GTCTGCGGGGTGGCCTGGGGAGCCAGGTGCGGCGGCAGGCGCTGCGCGTGGCCGATGACGCGGTCGACTTCGTGCTCGACCGCGTGCCCCAGCTCACCCACATCCGCGTCGACATGCAGCGGCTGCAAGAGCACCCGCATGCGGCCGGCCATGTGATGGTGCAGCGCGGCTACCGGCTGCTGACGGGCGCACTGCTGCCCGAGGGGCCGGCGGTGCTGCAGCGCATCCGGCTCAAGTTGCCGCAGCGCGTGAGCCGCTTGCGCGTGCCACCGCTGCAGCCGCGCCAGCTCGAACAACTCAGGGAGCTGATGCTGCTGTGCATCGTCCCGGAAAGACTGCCGCAATGGGACTGGCTTTTCTGATCACGACCGACAACCTGCAGCTGCTCAGCGAGCGCAAGGTGCTGAAGGAGGCCGAGTACGCCGCGCTGCTGGACGCCTCGGCCGTGGTGGAGGCCGCGCGGCAGGAGGCACGTCGCATCGAGCAGCAGGCCCGGCAGCAGGCCGAGGACAGCCGCCGCCAGGGCCATGAGCAGGGGCTGGAGGCGGCGCGCGCCGAGTACGCCCAGCAGCTGGTGGGCGAGGCCCTGGCCGCACAGCGCCAGCTGCAGGCACTGCGCGCGGCGATGGCGCAGATCGTCGCCCAGGCCGTGCGGCAGTTCCTGGGCGAGGCCGATCCGGCGGCGCTGCTGGAGACTGCGCTGCGCCGCGTCGACACCTTGGTACGCCACGAGCCCTTCGTCATGCTGCGCGTGGCGCCTGCGCAGGAGGAGCACGTGCGCACGGCGCTGCGGCAGCTCGGTGGCGAGCTGCCCTGGGCCCAGGCGCTGGCCGTGGTGGCCGACCCGGCCCTGCCGGCCCAGGCCTGCGTGCTGCAGACGCCCTCGGGCACGCTGCAGATCGGTGTTGATGCGCAGCTCGACGCGTTTCGCGCCGCGGTGGAGCGCAGCGGGTTGCTGCAGCCCACGGAGCAGGGCTGATGGACGAGCTGGCCACGCAAAGCATCGTCGACGACCTGTCGCGCGCCTTCGGCCACCTGCCCACCGTGGGCGTGCGCGGCCGCGTCAGCAAGGCGGTGGGCATGCTGATCGACGCTACCGGCATCCAGGCTCATGTGGGCGAACTCTGCGAGCTGCGCACGCCGGGCGAGCCGCCGCTGCTGGCGGAGGTGGTGGGCTTCCAGAAGCAGGTGGCCATCCTGACGCCGCTGGGGCCGACCACCGGCATCTCCGCGCTGACCGAGGTGGTGCCTTCAGGCCGTGGCCATGTCTGCCCCGTCGGGCCGGGCTTGCTCGGCCGGGTGCTCGACGCGATGGGCGAGCCCATGGACGGCAAGGGCCCGCTGAAGGCAATGGCGCGCATGCCGGTCCAGCGCGCACCGGTGAACCCGCTGGCACGCCGCATGGTGGCTGAGCCGCTGGTCACCGGCATCCGTGCCATCGACGGCCTGCTGACGCTGGGTGAGGGCCAGCGCGTGGGCRTGTTTTCGCCGCCCGGCGTGGGCAAGAGCACGCTGCTGGGCATGCTGGCGCGCGGCTCCACGGCCGACGTCAACGTGGTGGCGCTGATCGGCGAGCGTGGCCGCGAGGTGAAGGAGTTCATCGAGAACAGCCTTGGCGCCGAAGGCATGGCCCGCACGGTGA
>NZ_JBFULE010001020.1:0-1643 GCF_056400485.1 Roseateles sp. P5_B10 | reverse complement strand
GCTCGGCGCGCAGGAAGCTCCAGCCACGCTGGATGTGGCGCAGCAGCGAATGGCTCTTGTACTGCGTGACGACGCCGATGCGACGGATGCCGCTGTTGACACAGTTGCTCAGCGCGAAATCGATGATGCGGAACTTGCCGCCGAAGTAGACGGCCGGCTTGGCGCGCGAATCAGTCAACTGCTTGAGCCGCGAGCCGCGGCCACCGGCCAGGACGAGGGCGATGGCGCGGCGCGCGAGCTGGTGGGGCGAGGCGACGGGGGGCATTGACAGTCTCCGGCTGCAAACAATTGCAGTTTGCGGCAGGCAGTTTGCCCGCCCGCTGGGGGCTTCCCCTCAGACCGCCGTATTTGCCCCTTCTTCGGCCGCCGCCAGGGCCAGCGCGCGCTCAAACGCGCTGCGGCTGGGCGTCTCGACGAAGACGCAACGCTTGCCGTGCCGCTTGCAATGGTCCTTCACGCGCCAATAGGCGTCATGGCTGATGCAACCCGTCTGGCAGATGACGAGATCGGCCGCGGCGAGCTGGGGCTCCAGCTGGGCTGGCTTGTGCTCGCTGCCGCCGTCGTGGTGAAGAAACTGCGCTCCGCAGCCCTCCACGGCCTGACGGTACTGGGGCACGCTGCCGCTGCGGCCACCGACGCAGAGCACGACCCGGTGCTCCAGCTTCACGGTCTCAACGCGGACCTCTTGTTCGGCCCATGCGGCGGCGGGTTCGGCGGCATCCGCCACCGTCGGTGTGCGCGACGCGAGTCGGCTGACCTCGCGTTGCAGCGCCAGGTTGCGCTCCAACTGTTCGGCCAGGCGCTCGCGCAGGGCCTCGCGTTCGGGCAGATCGGGGCGCGCGGCCTGCCAATGCTGCAGTTGCTCCTGCGCCTGGGCGAGTTGGGTCTGCAGGCCGATCTGCGTGGCGCGGAACTGCATGCGCTCCTGCTCCCAGGCCTGCTGCTCGCGGGCGCGCTCCAGGCTCCAACCAGTCACGCGCTGCTGCACCTCTGCGTAATCGCGCGCCAGCGCCTGATGTTCGGCAGACAGCTCACGGTGGGCAGCCAAGTCCATGCGCTGCGCGGCGCCGACCTGGTGCTGCAGCATGTGCACCTGGCCCAGCACGCGCATCTCCAGCCATTCGTCGCACCGTGCGTGCGTCAGCGTGGCCCACAGCGCGCCGGCAATTTCGCCCTGGACGGCGCGGTTGCGCCACCAGCTCATCAGGCTTTCGCGGCATTTGGCCTGGGCGGCGTTGCGCACGTCGAGCGCGAAGCGCTGCTCCAGATCCTTTTGCAACGACTCGGACACCGCGTTGCGGCGCGCGGCTGCAGTGACGAGGCTGCAATGCAGCGTGTAGTCGTCCTCGTCGCCCTGCAGCACCAGTAGCTTCCTGGCCAGGATGCGCACGCGTTCCAGCGGCATGCAGACGCCGATGACGGGGCAGTGGGCATGGCTGCCCAGCTCCCACAGGCGGCGCCGGCGCGAGCCGGTGAGGGAGGGGAGCGCGGCATGCACAGCGCAGCAGGTGTCGGCCATTCGGGAGTCTCCAGGGGAGAAGCGCGGGCGGGCGACGGCTGGCTGGCGCGGTATGACGAGCGAGGGCTATTTGGTCAGGATCAACTTGCCCTGGGACGTGATGCGCAGACGGTAGACCTGTTGT
>NZ_JBFULE010001019.1:0-1645 GCF_056400485.1 Roseateles sp. P5_B10 | reverse complement strand
AGGTCACTCGGGCTCACCAGCCGCGTGATCGGTCCATGGGTGCTTCCATGCGTGCGATGGCCGATGGCCCTCACGCCGGCGCTCGATGCTTGATCAAGGGTCGGATTGCCAGAAATGGCTTGTGATGCGGGCATCGGTCGTCCTTGGCGTTGATGGGAAGTGCGCTCGGCGAAGACATGACGCCTGAGCTGCTGCAGTCGATGCGTGAACGATAGGAGCGCTAGGATCGATGGACTAGGCGGTGCAATCGGAGTGCATCCATCCAAAAATCGAATCAATAGGTGCTCATGCTCGATCTGAACGACATTGCCTTGTTCGTGCGCGTCGTGCGCAGCGGCAGCTTTGCGGGCGCGGCGCGGCACCTTGGCGTGCCATCGAACACCGTCAGCAGGCGCGTTCAGGGGCTGGAGCAACACCTCGGCACCCGGCTGTTGCAACGCTCGACCCGCAAGCTCACGCTCACCAGCGCAGGCGAGGAGTTCAACGCGCGTTGCGCCGGTCTGGTCACCGGACTTTTCGAAGCCGGGCAAGAGCTGAGCTCGGGGAGCCGGGAGCCGAGTGGACTTGTTCGCGTTGGCGCCCCGGCCGACTTTCTCGACTTGTTCGTGATGGAGTGGATCGCCGAGTTCCTGGCAACTTATCCCAAGGTTCGACTCGCCTTGGTGCTCAGCGATTCAAAGGCGGACCTGATCGCGGATCGCATCGACGTGGCGTTTCGTGGCGGTCCCCTTGAGGACTCGGCATACGTCGGGCGGCACGTTTTCTGCACTGGCAACGACGGGCTGGTGGCCAGCCCGGGCTACCTGGCAGCGAGGGGCGCGCCCAGCGCGCTGCAGGACCTGCTGGAACACGATTGCGTGACGTTCGCGCAGCCTGGCGGCAGTGATGTGACCTGGCGGTTGGCCGGACCGGACGGCATCGATGAGGCTGTGCAGGTTGCCGCTCGCTTCAGCGGCAACACGGCGCAGGCCCTTCGCAAGGCCACGCTGGCTGGGCTGGGGATCACGCTGCTTCCGAGGGCCGTCATCATCAATGACTTGCGGGCCGGCCGCCTCGTTCCCGTGCTGCCCGAATACCAGCGTCCCGGACACGGACTCACTGTGCTCTACCCCAGCCGGCGTCATCTGCCGCTGGCAGTGTCGGCGTTCATCGATCTCGTCGTCGAGAAACTCGGCCAACTGGATGCGACATTGACACCGCAGCGACGGTAGGTTGCCACGGACGAATACGTCAGTCGCGACGAAGGCGCCTTGCGCCCGCAACGAGGCCCAGGCCAAGCAGCGCCAGCGTGACGCTCCCTGGCTCCGGCACCGCCCCCACGCTGACTCCAAACGTAAGGTTCCCGCTGACCCACTCGCCTTCTGCCACGCCGTTCGCAAAGTCCTTGAAGCCCTCGCTGAACTCCAGCCGCAGCAGGCCATCGGCGCCCACACTGATGCCATAGCCGCTCAGGTCGATCGAGCCGCTGTAGCTGCCGTTGCCGCTGTTGAAGTCCGCGCCGCCCGGGGTGAAGGTGAGCAAGTTGGTGGCACTGGAGTCGCCAAAGCTGACCTGCATCTCGGCCAACAGGCTGGGCGAGAAGGCGTTCAGGTCCAGGGCCCAGTCCAGCGAGGTCAGCACGGCGTTGGCGCCGACATCGATGAGC
>NZ_JBFULE010001018.1:0-1645 GCF_056400485.1 Roseateles sp. P5_B10 | reverse complement strand
GCCGATGTTCATGTTCACGATCTGCGTGAACGACAAATGCGGCGACAGGTGGGGCTTGTTCATCTCATTCCTCGGCCGGCAGCGCGTGCAAGGCCTCGCGCCAGGGGGCCAGCGCTGCCGGGTCTGGCGGCAGCGGACCGCGCACGCCGCAGATCATCGCGGCGTAACGGTTGGCCAGGTGCAGGGTCGCACCCAGGTCACGACCCAGCGCCAGCCCGGCCAGCAACACCGCCGTGAAGCCGTCGCCGGCGCCGACGCTGTCGACGAAAGCCGGCTGGGCCACGCCCTCGCCTGTCGCCAGCACGCGGCCGTGCTCGCCGTGCAGCACGTAGCCGGCGGCGCCGCGCGTCAGCACCAGGCCTTGCAGCGCAAAGCGGGCCATCAGCGCCGGCAGCGTGGGCTCGAACCAGGTGAGCAGGCAGCCGAGTTCGTCCTCGTTGAGCTTGACCCAGTCGGCCAGCATCAACACTTCAGCGGCCAGTTCGGGCGTGTCGGTGCCGGGGCGCAGATTGAGATCCAGCAGACGCGGGCCGGCCATGCGCTTGACCGTGGCGCGGATGGCTGCGCGCGAGACGGCGTGGCGCTGGGCCAGGCTGCCGAAGTAGACGATGCCGGCGTCACCCACGGCCGGCGCTTCGAGGTGGTMCCAGGCCGCGTCGACATGGATCTCGAAGCGATGGCCGCCGCCCGCATCCTCATGCACGCTGACGCGTCCAGTCGCACGGGTCGTATCGCGCTGGATGCCGTCGATGGCGAGGCCGTAGCGCGCTGCACTTTCCAGCACGAGGCGGCCCGCCGCATCATCGGCACCGACGCGACTGACGAAGCGCAGCGGCACATCCAACGCGGCCAGCGAGCGCGCCACGTTGAAGGGCGCGCCCCCGGCGACCGGGCCGTCGTGGAACTCGTCCACGAGGGCCTCGCCCAGTACCAGGATGGGACTCATCGCGCTCAGAAGCTGTAGCGCAGCGACGCCTTCACGGTGCGGCCCGTGTAGGCACGCGCGGCGCCGCGGCCGTCGTTGCTCTCGGTGTAGGCCAGCTCGTTGAAGAGGTTGTTGGCCGCCAGCGAGAGCGTCGCGCGGTCGGTGAGCGCGTAGCTGGCAAACGCGTTGACGACGGTGTAGGCCGGCAGCGTGATGGTCAGCGCACCGGTGGGGCCATCGTCCAGGCTCTTGGACGTGCCGACGATGCTGACGCCGAAGCTCAGTGCATCGTTGAGGTTGACCGTGGGCGTGAGCTGGTAGACGACCTTGGCCTGGCGCTTCGGAGCCCGGCCGTCAGCCTGCTTCGCATCGGTGTAGGTCAGGCCACCCAGCACGTTGACGACGCCAAAACGGGCCGAGCCTTCCAGTTCCAAACCGTTGCTGCGGTAGCTGTTGGCCCTGGCGACGATGGGGTTGGTCGTCACGTCGACGTTGACCTCGTCGGTCTTGGCGTGGAAGAGCGTGGCGAACAGGCTCATGCCGTTGCCGCGGATCTTCACGCCGGCCTCGGCCTGCTTGACCTTGTTGGTCGGGATGGTCGGGCTCTTGCCGTTGACGAGGTTGGGGTTGTTGAAGAAGGTGATGCGGTCGGCGTTGTAGGCAGCGCCGTCGGAATAGCGGGCGAAGACGGACAGGTCCTTGCTCAGCGCGTAGTTGCCA
>NZ_JBFULE010001017.1:0-1646 GCF_056400485.1 Roseateles sp. P5_B10 | reverse complement strand
GGCAAGGGCGCCGGCTTCGGCTTGGACATAATCGCGTTTTGTCTGTTTTGCGAGATGCGAAATGCCAGTCTACAGCATGACCGGGTACGCCAATTCCCTGGCACAACCCCCTAAAGCCGAGGACGGCAACAGTTCAGCGCAAGCGTCGGTCAGCGTCGAATTGCGGTCGGTCAACGGCCGGTTCCTGGACCTGTCCATGCGCATGCCCGAGGAGATGCGCGGCCTTGAACCCCAGTTGCGCGAGCTGATCGCGGCACGTTTCAAGCGCGGCAAGATCGAGTTGCGCATCAACACCCAGCGCGACGCCGATGGCGCCTGGCCGCAACCCCAGCCCGAGCAGCTCAACCGCCTCGCCAGCCTGGAAGCCAAGGTACTCACCTGGCTGCCGCAGGCGGCGCCGCTGTCTGTCCATGAGGCCTTGAACTGGTGCAAGAGCGGCGCGGCGGCACCAGCCCAGTTGGACGCTACGACGCTCGAGGCCGCACAGGCCTGCGTGCAGGGCCTGGCCGAGGCCCGCGAACGCGAGGGCGAGAAGCTGGTGGCCATCCTGAACGAGCGCATTGCACGGCTGCGCGTGCTGGCCGATGAGGCCGAGCCGCTGCTGCCCGCCGTCGTGGCGCGCCAGCAGCAGCGCTTCCTGGAGCGCTGGCAGGAGGCGCTGGCCACCACCGGCGCTGGCAGCAGCGTGCCGCAGGAAGCTTTGCAGGAGCGCGCGCTGAACGAGGCCGCAGCCTTTGCCATCCGCATCGACGTCGCCGAGGAACTCGGGCGGCTGCGGGCGCACCTCGAAGAGCTGACCCGCCTGTTGAAAAAGGGCGGCGAGCTCGGCAAACGCCTGGATTTTCTGATTCAGGAATTACATCGCGAAGCGAATACTTTGGGCTCCAAATCCGCCGCGCTGGAATTGACCAATATTTCCGTCGAGATGAAAGTCGCCATCGAGCAGATGCGCGAACAGGTGCAAAACATCGAATAGGTTTTGGGCAGGTCATTCAGGCGGCCATCCGCACCTCGGACTGCGCCACGCCAACGGGCCAACGCGCCAGGCTCGGCCGGGACGGCTGGAACAGCTCCACCCACGCCAGATCCTGGGGTTCGAGCGAGCCAACGTCGAGGGCGACGTCCAGCACCGCCTGGGCATCAATCGGGAGCAGGTCGAGGTCTTCTGCGCCTTGCCCCCAAAGCGGCGGCGTGACGAGCAGCGCTTCGTCGAGCAGGCCCAACAGGCCCTGGCAGACCGGATGGGCGCCGAAATACAGCAAGCCTGCGCCGCCAGCCGCCGCAGCAAGGCGGCGCGGCACGCGGTGGGTGCAGCGCAGCAGGAAGGCAGCGGCACCCGCCTCGGCATCCCTGACCGCGCGGAAGGCGCGGTCGTCGATGCGCAGATAAGTGGCCGCCTGGGCGAGGTCGCGGCACAACAGCATGACGGGTTGGCGCTCGTCCACCACGCGCAGCAACCGGGCTGCGGCCGCCTTGTCGTCGAGCCGGCAAGCCATCAGATACCCGGCCGCCGTCGGCAGGGCGGCGATCGCGCCGGCGCGCAGCCTGTCCGCAGTCGCCTGGAGCAGGCGCGCTTGCGGGTTGTCAGGATGGACCTCGTGGCGAAGAAAGCGGCGCATCGTGGGACCTCGTGATGTCACATGGAC
>NZ_JBFULE010001016.1:0-1652 GCF_056400485.1 Roseateles sp. P5_B10 | reverse complement strand
CGCGAGCGTCGAGCAGGATGTTGCTGGGCTTGAGGTCGCGGTGCACGAGGCCGGCGGCGTGCGCTGCGGTGAGGCCGTCCAGGATGCCCAGCATGAGGGTGACGGCCTCGGCCGCCGTCGGGCGGGGGCCGGCGCGCAGGCGCTGGCTGAGCGTGCCGCCGGACACGTATTCGAAGACGAGATAGGAACGCCCACCCTGGGCGTCGGCCTCGAAGACCGGCACGATGTTCGGGTGGGTCAGCCGGCTGACGGCGCGGGCCTCGTGCAGCCACTCGTCGAGGGTGCCGGGCTCGCTGGAATCGGCAAACTGGGCCTTCAGCAGCTTGACGGCGACCTCGCGGTCCAGCAACGGGTCGTGGGCCAGCCAGACCGTGGCCTGCGCGCCCTCGCCCAGGCGCTGCAGCAGACGGAAGCGACCGAGTTGGGGGGGCAGGTCGTCGTCGGCCATGAATTCAGCTCAGGAGCCGCCGCGGGCGGACAGACGTTCGCGCAGCGAGGACGACGGCGCGCCATCGTCGGCCGGCGCGGTCGCAGGCGGCTTGTGCGCGCCCGGGTTCAAGGCTTCCATGACCTCGCGCAGGCCGACACCCAGCGCCTTGGCATAGCGCCGCGTCGCGGCTTCCAGCGCCGGGCGGCGGCGCGCCTCGGGCAGGCCGAGGGCGTCGATCAGTTCGTTGGCAAAGCTGCAGGTCAGGCGGATGGCATCGGCATCGCTGCGCGCCGGATGCACGGCGCCGTCCAGCGGCTGGCGGCGGATCATCTGCAGCAACTCGTCACCCAGGCCCCAGTGCCGCGCCACCGCGGCGCCCATGGCGTCCAGGTCGCAGCCCAGCACGGCGTAGGCCGCCGCCTGCTCGCTCATCGCGGGCGGGTTGGGCTGCTCTTCGGTGGGCTCGGGCGGCACCATCAGCTGGCGGATCTGCTGGGCGTCATCCGGGAAGTGGTATTGCAGCAGCAGGCGGCCCAGGTTCTGCATGACCGTGATCAGGTGCACGACCTCGCCGTCATAGCCCGCCGGGCGCAGCGCCTGCGCGACCTGGGCAGCCTTGGTGACGCGAGCCATCAGCTGGCGCAGCATCTCGGCAGCCATCGGCGCCAGCGGCCCCGGCCAGGGCTTGAGCGCGTTGGCCGCGAGCTGCACGCCGTCCAGGCCCAGCATCTGGATGGCGCGCTGCATGTTCAGCACCGTTTCGCCGTGGTGGCCGCTCTGCCTGAGCGCGTTGTTCACGCGGCGCACCAGCTCCAGGCTCAGGGCCATGTCCTTCAGCACGAATTCGGACAGCGCACTGGCATGCTGAGACTCCAGGCCTGAACCGCCCGTGAAGCGGTGCAAGCCGGTCATCGTCGTCGGCAGGTGGCCGATGCGCTGCAGCTTGTCCATCAGCAATGCGACGGGGCCGCCGCTGTCGTGCGCCGCCGACGTGCGCCAGCCGTCCRGTGCACGCCAGAAGCTGCGCGCAAGGTGGTAGCGCTGGCGCAGCTGGCGCTCGGTCGCCCGGTTGCAGATGGCGCGCAGCGGGTCGGCGATGGGGTGAGGCGTCTCCCAGCCCAGGCGCACCATTTCACGCCCGAGGGGCTGCATCTGCTGCACGACGTGCTGCAGGTCGTTTTCCTCCAGCACGGGCTTGCCGCTGAGGATGCGGTTGAGCAGC
>NZ_JBFULE010001015.1:0-1654 GCF_056400485.1 Roseateles sp. P5_B10 | reverse complement strand
CGCCCAGTCCGACAAGGCCGCCACCTCGCCGCGGGCCACCCGCTTGGGCAGGGCCTGCCACGCCGCATCGGTCAAGCCGCCTTCGGACCAGGCCAGCGCCTGCTGCGGCCGGCCGCCTGTGGCATCCAGCAGCCCTTCGGCACCGTCGACACCCTTGGACACCAGCCAGGCCAGCGCGGCCGCGCGTTCGGGCAGCGGCAAGGGTACCGGCTGGCAGCGGCTGCGGATGGTGGGCAGCAGCGCGGCGCTGTCATGGCTGGCCAGCGCAAAGCGCAACAGGCCGGAGGGCTCCTCCAGCGTCTTCAACAACGCATTGGCCGCAATGCCGTTCAGCGCCTCGGCCGGGAAGATGACAACCACCTTGGCCTTGCCGCGCGCCGATGTCGCCTGGGCAAAGGCGAGCAGGTTGCGCACCGCCTCGACCTTGATTTCCTTGCTGGGTTTGGCCTTGCCGGCCTTGGGCGCGTCGGGCTCCTCGAAAGGCAGGCCGAGAGACTCACGGGCTGATGCGTCCAGGGCTTCCGGCATCAACAGCTGGAAATCCGGGTGGGTGCCGCTGGCGAACAGCTTGCAGCTTGAGCAGTGGCCGCAGGCGGGTTGGGCTTGGCCACGGTCTTCGCACAGCCAGCTCTGGGCCAGCTTGACGGCCAGTTCCAGCTGGCCGACGCCGGCCGGCCCTTGCACCAGCAGCGCATGCGAACGCGCCCGTGCCAGCGCATCGGCCAGCGGCGCCTGCAGCCAGGGGAGATCGGCGTTCAGCATGGGTAGCGTTCTGCAAGGACGGCCAGCACGTGGGCGCCCACCTGCTCGACCGTGCCACTGGCGTCGACACGCACGATGCGCCCCGGCGCCTTGGCCGCACGCGCCGCATAGCCGGCCCTCACGCGCTCGAAGAACTCCAGGTCCTGCTGCTCGATGCGATCCGCCTCACGGGCGCCGGCACGACGGGCGGCGGCCTGTTCGGCGGACAGGTCGAACCACAGCGTCAGCTCGGGCTCGGTGCCCTCCTGCACCCAATCGGCCAGCGGCTCCAGCACCGACAGCGGCAGGCCGCGCCCGCCGCCCTGGTAGGCGAAGCTGGCGTCGGTGAAACGATCGCAGAGCAGCGTCTTGCCGGCGGCCAGCGCGGGCTTGATGACGGCCTCGACATGGTCGCGCCGGCCGGCAAACATCAGCAGCAGCTCGGTCAGCGAGCCCATGGATTCCTTGAGCACGATGTCACGCAGCGTCTCGGCCAGTGGCGTGCCGCCAGGCTCACGGCTCAGCTGCACATCGGCGCCGCGCGCGCGGAACCAGTCGGCCACCGCCTGGATGTGGGTGGACTTGCCGGCACCGTCGATGCCTTCGAAAGAAATGAATCGACCGGTCACTTGCCGCCGCGTTGGTATTTGTTGACCGCGCGATTGTGCGCGGCGAGGTCATCGCTGAATTCGCTGCTGCCATCCCCCCGGGCAACGAAGTAGACCGCCTTGATGGCCGCCGGGTTCAGCGCCGCCTGCAGCGAGGCCGCGCCGGGCATGGCGATCGGCGTCGGCGGCAGGCCACCACGGGTGTAGCTGTTGTAGGGCGTGTCAGCCAGCAGGTCACGCTTGCGCAAGTTGCCGTCGAAGCTTTCGCCCAGGCCGTAGATGACGGTGGGGTCGGTCTGCAGGGG
>NZ_JBFULE010001014.1:0-1654 GCF_056400485.1 Roseateles sp. P5_B10 | reverse complement strand
GTGGAAGGGTGGCGATGCCGGGCTGATCGACGGACTCATCATCAATGGCTCGGCGCGTGGCGTCGGTGGCATCGCGGGCCTGGTGCGCCGCCTGCAGAGCGGCTATCTGTACTGGTACGCCCTCGTCATGATCCTTGGCGTCACCGGCCTGATGACCTGGCAGCTCTGGCCCTATATCAAGCCCCAGTTCAGCGCCCTGTTCGGGTTCTGAGCGAGAGGCGGAGAACAAGAATGTTGCTGAGTCTTGCGATTTTTCTGCCCATCGTCTGCGGCGCCTTGCTGCTGGCGCTCGGGCGCGACGAGCAGGCGCACGCCGTGCGCTGGCTGGCCCTGGTCGCTGCCGTGGCGAGCTTCCTCGCCACCATCCCGCTGATCACCGGCTTTGACACATCGACGGCTGCCATGCAGTTCGTCGAGAACCAACCCTGGATCGACCGCTTCAACATCAGCTACCACCTGGGCGTGGACGGCATCTCGATGTGGTTCGTGCCGCTGACGGCCTTCATCACCATCATCGTGGTGATCTCGGCCTGGGAGGTCATCGAGACCCGCGTCAACCAGTACATGGGCGCCTTCCTGATCCTGTCGGGCCTGATGGTGGGCGTGTTCAGCGCGCTGGACGGCATGCTGTTCTACGTCTTCTTCGAGGCCACACTGATCCCGATGTACATCATCATCGGCGTCTGGGGCGGCCCGAACCGCGTCTATGCGGCCTTCAAGTTCTTCCTCTATACGTTGGCCGGCTCGCTCTTGATGCTGATCGCGCTGCTCTACCTGTACTCCCAGGTTCCCGGCGGCAGCTTCGACATCCAGACCTGGCACAAGTTGCCGCTGACCGGTGGCGCCCAGACCTGGCTGTTCTTCGCCTTCCTGGCCGCCTTCTCGGTCAAGGTGCCGATGTGGCCGGTGCACACCTGGCTGCCCGATGCCCACGTCGAGGCCCCCACCGGCGGCTCCGTCGTGCTGGCGGCCATCATGCTGAAGCTGGGTTGCTATGGCTTCCTGCGTTTCTCGCTGCCGATCGCGCCGGACGCCGCCCGCCACTGGTCCTGGCTGATCATTGCGCTGTCGCTGATCGCCGTCGTCTACATCGGCCTGGTGGCCCTGGTGCAGAAGGACATGAAGAAGCTGGTGGCCTACTCGTCCATCGCCCACATGGGCTTCGTGACGCTGGGCTTCTTCATCTTCAACGAACTGGGCGTCTCTGGCGGCCTGGTACAGATGATCTCGCACGGCTTCGTGTCGGGTGCGATGTTCCTGTGCATCGGCGTGCTCTACGACCGCGTGCACTCGCGTGAGATCGCTTCCTATGGTGGTGTCGTCAACACCATGCCCAAGTTCGCTGCCTTTGCCGTCTTCTTCGGCATGGCCAACTGCGGCCTGCCCGCCACGGCCGGCTTCGTCGGCGAGTGGATGGTCATCCTCGGCACCGTCAAGGCCAACTTTTGGCTGGGCGGCATCGCCGCGACGGCCCTGGTCTTTGGCGCGGCCTACACGCTGTGGATGATCAAGCGCGTCTACTTTGGCGATATTGCCAACGACGACGTGCGCGCGCTGACCGACATCAATACCCGCGAATTCCTCATGCTCGCTCTGCTGGCCGTGGCGACGCTGTACATGGGCCTCTATCCCAAGCCCTTCACCGACGTGATGC
>NZ_JBFULE010001013.1:0-1659 GCF_056400485.1 Roseateles sp. P5_B10 | reverse complement strand
GGACGGCTCGCCCTAGAACGGCACATCCAGCAGGTCCACGCCAGCTGCGTCAAGAAGCCGCTCCCGTACTCCCGGAGCGTCGATGTCCGAGACGTGTACGACGAGGCGGCGCCACACCTCACGCCTTGCATATGGCACGCCGAACGGCGGGCAGCTGTAGAGGTAGCGCATGGGCTTCCTCGACTCATCGACCATCACCGCCATGTCGAAGTCCGCCCCGCGGACCACGCTCAGCGCTGCCTCATTCACATGGGTGTCGTCGTACTTCATCTGAGATCCTTTGGCCCCTGATCTGCCCAGGCTGGCGGCGCGGCTTGCGAGACGAGTGCTGCGCCCCTTGCCTTGTTCATCGTGGGTGGGAACCTGGCCTTGGCTCGGGCCTCTTGCTCATCGACGGGATCGCGGACGGGATCACACCACCAGACCTGCGGCACCGGCTTTGGACTCTTGGCGCTGAAGCCGTGATCCTCGTAACCCAACACCATGATCTGGCCGTCCCTGATCTTGACCCGTGCGCAGTCGAGCTGGCGCCAGCGGATCTCCGGGCCGCCTCGGACGCCGAGCAGGGAGGCTGTCATCGGTCGGCGCTCGCCGTCCTCGGCCCAACCGCGCATGACAGTCACCCATAGCCGCCCGCGCACTGGGACCATGGCCTCTAGCCGTTGCTGCGGCAGCTTGCGGCCGTGCTGCCTTGTCTGAATTGCATCAACCCACATACTGTGTATTTATACAGCTTCATTGGCAGGGCAGAAACGCCGTCCTACAACCGCAGCAAGTGGCACAGGACGTTCTAGAGATATCGTGCCGTCATGTGCTCCAACTACGAGCCCGTGACGTTGGACGATCGCCTGATGGCGCACTTCGGTGTGTCCAGGCCCTCGGACGTTGAGCCGCCAGAGTCAGCGTTCCCTGGGCTGAAGGCCTTCTTCATCCGCGCCGAGGACAAGGCCGAGCTTGTTGTCGCGCAGGCTCAAGTGGGCTTTTTTGGCTACCTGCCCGAGTTCGCCTCTGACCTTGCCTTCGGTCGGAAGACGTACAACTGCAAGTCGGAGACGATGCGCGAGAAGCGGGCCTTCAAAGCCGCATGGTTTGCCGGCAATCGATGCCTGATTCCTTTGGAGAGGGGCTTCGAGTGGTGCTACGAGACGGGCGACCCTGTGCGCTGGGCCGTGAAGCGCAGCAACGGTGACCCACTCTGCGCGGCCGGCCTTTGGGGCGTGTGGATCGGCCCGCATGGCGAGGAGATCCTCTCCTTCACGATGCTGACCATCAACGCAGATGGTCACCCGATCTTCAGTCGCTTCAATCCGCCCGGCGACGAAAAACGGATGCCCGTGTTTCTGCGCCCGGGGGATCAAGACAGCTGGCTGAATTGCTCCATCGATAAGGCCGGCGACTTCATCAGGCAATTCCCAGCGGAGCTGCTTGAGGCGGAGCCGGCGCCGGCGCCGTGGAAGCCCCTGCCTGAGCCGGCTGAATGGGAGAGCGAGCCCGACATGTTTGCCGACGACTGGCGTGAAGCCGCCGCCGATCCCCTTGCGCGCCAGCTGAAGGCGCGCAAGTCCCGCCCAAAAGCCAAGCCCGCGGCCGAGCCGGGCCCGCCGCCACCCACGACTGGCGACCTTTTTGACTGACCAAGAGCACTATGGACTTCATCAC
>NZ_JBFULE010001012.1:0-1664 GCF_056400485.1 Roseateles sp. P5_B10 | reverse complement strand
ATGCAGGTCCTTCGTATTTGCGCGGTCAATTCAGAAATGCGGCAGCCACCGCGGCCAACCCGGGCTCGGCGTCAAGCCGGCGGGGCAGGGGGCGGTGGCTTTCGTCGTCAAGGTATCAATCAGCGAGTGATCGAGGGACCCTGGCGTGGCGCGAACAAGCTGGCGTGATCGTTTGGTATGCAGAGCTGGCGGATGTTTTGGCCATTAAAACCCTGATGGGTTACCCAGTGTCGCTGGGTGGCCGGGGCCGGCATCTCTCTGCCGTCACTCTTGTTGACGCGCGCGGAAAACGCAAGATTATCAGCCATTTGCGGCCGAATTGCAAAACTGTGACAGGTAAACCCTAGCTTTGCACGCCATGGCGCTCGCGCAACCGGGCCAACGCCTCCAGCGCCAGGCGCCGTTCCTCGTCGGTGGCGCCGCTGCCGCCGGGCAACGCGGCAGGGGCTCGGGACCGCAGCGCGGTGATCGCGCTGGCGAGGTCGCCAGCCGGGTCGGACTCCTCGATGCCCAGTTCCTGCACGCTGCGCACCAGCCGATGCACGGCCTCCGCATGGCCCTCCGCCGCCAGGCCAGCCTGGACGACGGCCCAGGGACTGGAGCCGTGGTGGGTCAGGTGGCGTTCCAGCCAATGGACGAGTTCGCCATGGCCGCCGGGCAGGTCGTGTAGCAGGACGCGGTCCTCGTCGGGCAGGCTGTCCCAGAGCTCGCTGTGCTGCAGCAAGAGTCGGGTGGCGTGGTCGGCGGCGGTCGCCGGCGTAACCCGCGGACCGGCGGGGCGAGGCTCGGCATCGCGGCGCGACTTCCAGTCGCCTTTGYCTTTCCATTCCCCCTTCGGCTTCCATTCGCCTTTGGGCTGCCAACGCGGCTTTTCGGCGGGTGTCGCCGTCTCCTTGGTGGCACCCGCGGCAGGTGCGGGCGCGCCCAGCCACAGCGCTTGCAGCTCGGCCTCGGGCAGCTGCCCCTGGCGGGCGAGTTCGCCGAGCAGTTGGCGGCGCAACAGGCCTTCCGGCAGCAGGGCCCAGAGGGGCTTGGCCTGGTTCAACATGCGGGCGCGGCCTTCGGGTGTGCCGAGGTCGCAGCCCTCGGCGGCGACCGTGATGAGCTGGCGCGACAGCGGTACGGCACCCTCGATGCAGCGTTCGAAAGCCTCCGCGCCCAGCTCGCGGACATAGGAGTCCGGGTCGTGCTCGGTGGGCAGGAACAGGAATTTGACGGCGTGGGTTTCGGTCGCGTGGGGCAGGGCGGCTTCAAGCGCCCGGCCGGCAGCGCGGCGGCCAGCGGCGTCGCCGTCAAAGCTGAAAACGACCATGTCCGTATGCCGGAAGAGCTTGTGCACATGCTCGGCCGTGCAAGCCGTGCCCAGCGTTGCAACGGCATTGCCGATGCCGTATTGAGCGAGGGCGACGACATCCATATAGCCTTCCACGACCAGGGCATGGCCGCGCTGGCGCATTGCCTGGCGGCCTTCGTAGAGGCCGTAGAGTTCGCGGCCCTTGATGAAGACGGGCGTCTCGGGCGAGTTCAGGTATTTGGGCTCGCCCTTGTCCAGCACACGGCCGCCGAAGCCGATGACCTCGCCTTGCACGTTGCGGATGGGAAACATGATGCGGTCGCGGAAGCGGTCGTAGCGCTTGGCATCCTCGCCGGGCTCGACGTCGGGC
>NZ_JBFULE010001011.1:0-1667 GCF_056400485.1 Roseateles sp. P5_B10 | reverse complement strand
GACTTCCGCCTGTTCGTCACCGATGCGGCCGGCGCCACCCTTGCGACCACCGACATCACCGTCAATGTGCCGGAGCCGGCCTCGATGGCCCTGGTGGGCATCGCACTGGCAGGCTTGGCGGCAGGTCGCCGTCGCCGTGTCTGATCTCTCGCAGGGAAAACGAAGCAGCGGCCCTCGGGCCGCTTTTTTTCATGTGACGTGAAAGCGGCTCACCACAGGCCGTGCACCTGCGGTGCAATGCGGCGCTGGTAGAGGTCGGCCAGCGACTGCATCAGCGGCGCAGGCAGGGCATCGAGGTCGGCGGCGCTGACGTTCTCATCCACCTGCGCGGGCGTGCGGCCGCCGGGGATGGCGGTCGTGATGGCTTCGTTCATCAGGATCCATCGCAACGCGAGGCGGGCCATGCTGATGCCAGGCGGCAGCAGCGCACGCAGCTCTTCGACGGCGGCCAGGCCCTGTTCATAGTCGACGCCCGAGAAGGTCTCGCCCTTGTCGAAGGCCTCGCCCTGGCGGTTGAAGCCACGGTGGTCGTCGGCACCGAAGCGGCTGTCGCGCGTGAACTTGCCGCTCAGCATGCCGCTGGACAGTGGCAGCCGCGCCAGCACGCCAACCTGCGCCGCCTGGGCCGCAGGCAGGAAGGCTTCGGCGGGCCGCTGGCGGAACAGGTTGTAGATGATCTGCACCGACTGCACGCCAGGGAACTTGAGCGCCGCGAGGGCTTCGTCGATGCGCTCAACGCTGACGCCGTAGTGCCGTAGCTTGCCCTCGCGCACCAGGTCGTCGAGCGCGCCGAAGACCTCGGGCATGGCGTAGACGGCGCTGGGCGGGCAGTGCAGCTGCAGCAGGTCCAGGCTGTCGGTCCCGAGGTTCTTCAGGCTGCGCTCGATGAAGGGCCGCAGATCGCGGTAGCCCTCGGCGACGTGCGGGTTCAGGCGCCGGCCGGCCTTGGTGGCGATGTAGAAGGCTTCACCGGGGCGCTCGCGCTTGAGGCGGGCCAGCAGGCGCTCGCTGTGGCCATCGCCGTAGACGTCGGCGGTGTCGAAGAAGTTCACACCGCGGTCCAGCGCCCGGTGCAGGGCCGCCATCGCGGCGCTGTCGTCCGTATGGCCCCAGGTGCCACCGATGGCCCAGGCGCCGAAGCCGATGGCAGAGATGTTCCAGCCAGTGCGGCCGAGGGAGCGGTAGATCATGGGAATGCCAGACAGTGGATGCGAAATGGTATCGCAACCATTTGATGGAAAAGAAACGGCCCCACGAAGGGGCCGCATCGGTTCAAAGAACTTCGGAAGCGAAATCCGCCAACCGCGAGCGCTCGCCGCGGGCCAGCGTCACGTGGCCGCTGTGGGCCCAGCCCTTGAAGCGGTCAACCGCAAACGTCAGGCCTGAACTGCCCTCGGTCAGGTAGGGCGTGTCGATCTGCGCCAGGTTGCCCAGGCAGACGATTTTGGTGCCCGGTCCGGCGCGCGTGATCAAGGTCTTCATCTGTTTGGGCGTCAGGTTCTGGGCCTCRTCGATGATGACGAACTTGTTCAGGAAGGTGCGCCCGCGCATGAAGTTCAGGCTTTTGATCTTGATCTTGCTGCGCACCAGGTCGTTGGTGGCGGCGCGGCCCCATTCGCCGGCGGTGGAGCCTCCCTTGGCCAGCACCTCGAGGTTGTCGTCCAGGG
>NZ_JBFULE010001010.1:0-1667 GCF_056400485.1 Roseateles sp. P5_B10 | reverse complement strand
TCATCGGCGTGCGGATCTCGTGGCTCATGTTGGCCAGGAAATCGCTCTTGGCCTGGCTGGCCGCCTCGGCCGCGACCCGGGCACGTACCAAATCAACTTCGGCGCGGTGTCTCTCGGTCACGTCGACCAGCATCTGCACGACGTTGACGAGGCGGCCACGGCGATCGCGGATGGCGCTGGCGCTGCCGTCGACGAACAGCTCGCCGCCGCCGGGCAGCGCGAAGCCGCGTTCGAAGCGGACATGGTCCAGCCGCCCGGCCGCCAGGCGGGCCAGCTCGCCGCCAGGCAGGCGGCCGGGGCGGAAGTCCGGCAGATCGGCGAGCTTGGCGCCGCGCAGCGCCCCGGCCTCGCGGCACAGCATCGCCGTCAGCGCCTGATTGACGTCGAGGATGACACCCTGGGCGTCGCACAGCGCAATGCCGACCTGGGCGCGCTCGAAGACGCCGCGAAAGCGCTGCTCGCTCTCATTGAGCGCCCGCGTGCGTTGCTCGACGCGCGCCTCCAGCAGTTGGCGCTCGACGACGAGCTGTTCCGTCATTTGGTTGAAGCTGCGCGCCAGCTCGCGGAACTCGGCAAAGCCGCAGACCGGCGCTCGCTCATCCAGCTTGCCCCCGGCGATGCGGGCCACCGCACCGCTCAGCATCTGGACGGGCTCGACCAGGCGACGCCCCAGCAGCAGACCCAGGCCCAGGGCCAGCAGAAGGGACAGGCCGAGGGCGAGAGCCAAGCGGTCGCGCAGCGCACGCGCCGGCGCAAACGCCTCGGCCGCGTCGATGTTGACGGAGATGCCCCAGTCCAGCGCGGGCAGGTGGCGCCAGGACGCGACGATCTCGATACCGGCGTAGTCGCGCGTCAGGCCGCTGCCACTTTCGCCGCGCAGGGCGCGCACGGCCGGCGGCGGCTCGGGCGAGGCCAGGTCCAGCGAGCCGGTCAGCGTCTGCAATGGCGGCCGCTTGAGGTCGTTGATGAAGACGGCCCGGTCGCCCTGGCGTTGCACCAGCACCGTCTCGCCCGTCAGCGCCAGCCCCGAGCGCTCGGTCGCGACCCGCAGCAGGCGGTCCAGGTCGAGCTGCAACACGACACTGCCGAGCACGCGATCGCCATCGACCACCGGATGGATCAGGAAAAGCGTCGCCGGGCCCTCGCCGCGCAGGCGCTGGGCCGGCGTCAGCTGCGGGTCCAGCTGGCCGATGGCGCGGCGGTGCGCGGCCAGCAGCTCGCTGCCTTCGTAGGCGCCGCCGTCCAGCCGCRCCAGCTCGGGTGTCGAGCCGGCCGGTGCCTTCATCGCGAAGCTGATGCGGCCGTCGGGCTGCACCAGCAGCAGGTTGAGGTATTTGCCGCTGTCGTAGAGACGCTCGAAAAAGGCCCGGCTGCCGGCACTCACGCGGGTAGCCACCGCGTCGCCGCGCTGCACCAGCAGCTCGCGCGTGTCGCTGGCCTGGGCGACGAGGCGGCCGTCCACCTCGACCTCGTTGAGGTATTCGTTGATCTCGTGGACCTTCTTGCGCGAGATCGCCACCAGGCCTTCGGTCACCGTCTCATGCAGGCTGTTCTCAAAGCTGGAGAGCTGCCACAGCCCGACCAGCCCCAGGGGCAGCATCGACAGCAGCATCAGGCCCAGCAGCAGGGCCGGGCCGACGCGCCAGGCGCGGCGCGTCGACTCCACG
>NZ_JBFULE010001009.1:0-1667 GCF_056400485.1 Roseateles sp. P5_B10 | reverse complement strand
GCTCATTTCGAAGCTTATGTCGCAGGGCCATTGATTGGTGGCATTGTAGGAATCTGCTTTGCCGCTCTGGGCAATCGAGCCCCGCCGCGCTCCCACGGACACGAAGAGCGCCCCTCAGACGTTCGAATTGAACTGAAGAGCACTACAACCGTCACCCATCACCATCACTACCACCAGCCAAGCCGGCCCGCACCGAAGAGCGATGATTTTTTCCCGATCTTCCTTCTCGGCGGCCTGGCCAGCCTGGTGGCGATCTTCTTCTTCGCTGCCTACTTGCCGACTATCGCCAACGTTTTCGCATATGCGATTTTGACAATCGCGGCCWTTGCAACTGCACTTTGCCTGACGGCGCTCATTGGCCAAAGGTACACCACTTGGGAATGGTGGCTAAACGCCCTCGCGCCGCTCGTGATACTTTCCTGCTGCTACTACGTTCTGACGTTGGCGAGAGCATCTATAGGGGACAACGTCATTGCGTTTGCGAACAGTCTCCGTGACCAGCATCCCCGAACTTTTCAAGGCACGATCGCGGGAGCTTTCAGCTTCGCAAAGCTAGTCGGTAATGACTATGTGCAGTGGATGATTCTGGAGATGGCTGCTTTCATGAATTTACTGTTCATCACCGTCGTCTGTGCGCTGCAGTGCATCCACTACCTCGCTCTAGCAAATTTCCGGGACGGGAGGGACGGTTGGCGGTGGCTTGCACTCAACACCGAGCGCTTCGGCAAAGCGTCGGCGCTTGCTCTCGCATCGTTGTTCTTGATCGTCTCGGCACTCCTCGCTAACGGAAATGTTTATCAATGGCTTCACTAAAGCTGGACTAAGTTCGGCTTTAGTACACGTCCGTCATTCGCGAGGAGAGGCTCAAGGTGAGCACCGACGAGCCTCAAATACCACAGTGCTTGTCGAATTCCTCGCTGAACCGGCAGAATACGCGCTAGGCATATGAGCCTGACAAGCTTCGGCAAAACGAAACACTTTAAGGACACAAGATGGCATCTCTTCAGGATCTTTTGGCCCAGCGAGCTGCTCTCGAACAGCAAATCGCAGAAACGACGGCCAAAGAACGCGGCGACGCTATTGCCAAAGTAAAGGCGCTGATGTCGGATTACGGGCTGACGGTTGCCGACTTGAGCGCACGCACGCCCAAGGTCGGCAAAGAGGCCAAGGTGTCTAAGGTCGCCGCGAAATATCGCAACAAAGCGACTGGTGAAACGTGGAGCGGCCGGGGCTTGCAGCCCAAGTGGCTCAAAGCGGCCGTCGCTGGCGGCGCCAAGCTCGAAGACTTCTCGGTCTGACCCTGTCGGCCTAGAAAAGCAAAAGCCACCCTCAGGTGGCTTTTTTTTCACGTCGCAAACCCACGCTCCGGCGCCAAAGAGTGACCTGCACCCTTCCCGCCATGCCAAGCTGAAGTAGCAAGGAGTCCGCTCATCAGGAGAATGACGGACATGAGGAAGAGCAAGTTCACCGAGGAACAGATCATTGGGTTCCTGAAGCAGGCCGAGGCAGGGCTGGCCGTGGCGGAGGCATGCGCTCAAGAGCGTGCTCGGCGTAAAAAGATAGCCCCACAGGCCAGGCGGGAAGCCATCGGGCGGCTGATCAACGAGCATCAGATGTCCGAGCGGCGGGCCTGCCGACTTGTGGGGCTAAGCCGAGACAGCTACCGG
>NZ_JBFULE010001008.1:0-1673 GCF_056400485.1 Roseateles sp. P5_B10 | reverse complement strand
GGACCTGTCTGGAGCTTGAACTGCGTGCTGAAGATGTTGCGGAAGGTGACGGCAGCGTTTTCGCCGTAGTGGCCCATGCTGTCCGTGAAGTCGTTGCTCGTGCCCGCGCGGGTATACGAGGACTCGATCATGTACGTGCCAGCCAGCGAAGTTGTGAGTCGACCGACCGACGGAATGTCCACACGACCTTCGAGCTCCCAGTCGATACCCTTGGTGATGGCTTGGCCGATGTTGGTCGACAGGGCCATGAAGGCGTAGTAGTTCGATGTTTCAGCCGGTTGCTTGTAAGTCGTGAACAGGCTTTGATACTTCTGCGGATCGCCGAAAGCTTGGTTGGCCGACACGCCGCTGACTGCATCGCGCAGCTTCACCTGCCAGTAGTCGAAAGCCGCGCTGAAGTTCGAGGTCGGCTCGATGCGCATGCCGATGGTGGCCTGCTTGGACCTCTCGGCCTTCAGGTTCTCGTTGCCGCCGCTCAGCTGCGTGTACTGGGCCTTGCCGGGCTTGCAGGGCGGCGAGCCGCTGCCGTCGCCAGGGAAGGGGCAGTCGTAGCTGGAGGCGGTCACGCCGTTGGAGACCAGCGGCTGGGCGATGTCCAGCATATCCGGGGCCTTGAAGCCCGTGCCGTAGGAGCCGCGGAACATCAGCTGGCTGGAGACCTGGTACTTGCCCGACAGCTTGTAGGTCGATGCCTTTTCCGTCTTGCCGAAGTCGCGCTTGTTGATCGCGTCCTTGATCTTGCTGATGCTGTCGTAGCGCAGCGAGGCATTGACCTCGAGGCCCTTCACGACCGGGATCTGCAATTCAGCAAACACGCCGAGGTTGTCGCGCTCCAGGTCGTATTGCGGATTGGCGCCGAAGTTGTAGATGACGCCGTTGACCGCATCAGCGGACGGGGTCTGCTTGTAGTGGTAGTTGCGGACATCCGCCCCGACACCCAGGTTCACCGCCCCGGCTGGCAGGTTGAAGATTTCGCCGGAGGCGCGCACGTCGCCGCCCTTGAGCGTCGTGGAGGCCGTGCGGATGCTGCCGTGGTAGATGGAGTCGCTGATCAGCTTCTGGGCCGCCGCGCTCTGGTTGCCCGATGGCACGAAGGGGTCGATCGCCAGCGTGTTGACGATGTTGGTGAACTCGGTGGTCTTGAAATAGCCGCCGATGTAATGCTCGTCCAACGCGTTTTGCGACCAGGTCAGCGCGCCGTTGACGTTCCAGCTGCCGATGTCGGCTTCGGCGCCGACGACGACGTGCTTGGAATCGGTAAAGGTCTGCGAATCACGGGTTCCGAAGTCCGTCGCGCGGAAGCCCGCCGTGACGGTGTTGACACGGGCCTGCTGAGCGGCCGTCAGATACGGCGAGACGTACTTGTTGTACAGCGCGGATCCAACCGGGATCGCAATGGGCACCGGGTTCGGCGCGATGCGGGCGATCAGGTCGTAGCGGGTGTAAGCGATGTCAGAGAACAGCTTGACGTTGTCGCTGAGCTTGAGCTGACCCGTGACGAAAGCCGAATCCCGCTTGTACTCGGGATAGATGTCGATCGTGGAGACGAAGTCGAACGCGCATTGCGCCGTGCCAACCTTGGCCGTGCCGCCTGCCGGAATGGTGTTGGCCAGGCTGTAGAAGTTGTTCGGCGCGCACTTCCCCTTTTCCATAAGGTAGGGGTTGAACGAGTA
>NZ_JBFULE010001007.1:0-1673 GCF_056400485.1 Roseateles sp. P5_B10 | reverse complement strand
CAGTCGTCTTCAAGGCCGACGGCGCCCAGAAGAACCGCATCGGCCGCTTCGTCCCGGCCGGCTTCACGCTGGCGGTGCAAAGCATCACGCATCGCAGTGCGCAAGCCTGCAATCCCATCTCAGCATTTACCTATCTGGGCGAGCCCTTCCAAACGAAATTCACGCTGACCGCGGTGAACGCCCAAGGCGCACCGACGCTCAATTACGACAGCGCCCTTGGCTTTGCCAAACTGAACCTCGCCAATGCCARCAAGTTTGCTTTGGCCGGCGCCGATGGCGCTACCCGCTTTGTGCCCCCGCAACTGGTAGTGGCGCTCGGTACAGGCACGCAAACCTGGGTGTCGGGTGTTGCCAGCACCCGAGATGCTGCTGGCGCAGTGTCGGCTGGTGTGTCTCTCGTCACGACGGTCAACGCAGCCGCCAATCCCACGGGGCCCTTCAACAACGCCGCCTTCGGCATCGCGCCAGTGGACGACGATCAAGTCGGAATGACGGCCTTCGACCTCGATGCGGACCCGGTCGTGGCCGGCAACGACCGGACCCGGCTGGGGCAAATCCCCCTGCTGCACGGTCGCCTGCGCCTACAAAATGCGCTCAGCGCCGCCAACCGCACGCTGAAACTACCGCTGACCGCCCAATCCTGGAACGGCGCGGCCTTTGTGACCAACGCCTTRGATTCCTGCACCCGCATCACCGCCGCCAACCTCAGCTTCGGCAACTTCCGCAAGACCCTCACCGCTCAGGATGCGGTCATGGACCCCAACGTCCCCGACGCCACTGTCGTCGTCAACCCGTTGCAGCCGACCTACATCACGCTGGCAGCCCCCGGCGGCGGCCGCCTGGGCAGCATGGACGTGGCCGTGGCCTTGGGGTCGACACCCACGGACTCCTCCTGCCTGAAGACCGCGGCTGGCTGGGTGGCAGCGAAACCCGCCACGGCCGGCGCCAACCTCGCATCGCTGCGCGGGGCCTGGTGCGGCGCGGCCGCCACCAGCGACCCCAGTGCCCGCGCCACCTGGGGCCTGTACCGCGGCAGCGACGGCGTCGTCTACCAGCGGGAGAACTATTGATGCGCTGGCCCTGGTCCACCCGCCGCAACGGCCAGCGCCTGCTGCTGCGCCGCGTTGGCGAACAGCATGCCTTTGTGCTGACCGACGGCCCACCCGGTCATGACCAGGACCAGCCGGCCCGGCTGCTGCGATGGGGCCTGATGAGCGAGGCAAAACCCGTCACCTCGGGCGACGCCATCGCGCTGCTGGACCCGGCCGACTACCAGATCCTCAAGGTCGACACCCCCCATGTGCCGCCGGAGGAGCTGAAGGCCGCGGCGCGCTGGCAGATCAAGGAGATGGTCGACGTCGACGTTGCCGAACTGACGCTGGATGTCATGCACGTCGGTGGCGACGTCGAGCGCGCGCAGCGCCAGCTCTTCGTCGTCGCGGCCCGCAACAGCGCCATCAAGGCGCTGACCAACGGCGCTGCGGGCATCAGCAGCAACATCACCATCGTCGATGTCTGGGAGACGGCCTTGCGCAATCTGCTCGCCGCCCAGGCCCGTGCCGATGACCTGGCCGCGCGCGCCTGCGCCGCCGTCCATATCGATGAGCGCCACTGCCTGCTCGTCGTCAGCGCCGGTGATGAACTCTTCTACACGCGCCGCCTCGAAGGCGACC
>NZ_JBFULE010001006.1:0-1680 GCF_056400485.1 Roseateles sp. P5_B10 | reverse complement strand
ACCATGGAGAGCGTGCTGGCGCAGGACTACCCTGCGCTGGAGTACCTGGTCGTCGATGACGGGTCTTCGGACGACAGCCTTGCCGTTGCACAAGCGGTCGCGGCTGAACACCCAGGCCGCGTGACCGTACTCACTCAGCCCAACGCGGGCCAGGCAGCGACATTGAATCGGGCCTGGGCGATGTGCCGTGGGGAGATTCTCGGGTATCTGAGTTCAGACGACCTTCTGCTGCCGGGCGCAATCAGCACGATGGTCGCTGCACTTCAGGCTGGTGCCGGTGCCTCTGTCGCCTATTGCGACAATTGGCTCATCGATGCCGCCGGGTGCAGATTGCGGGCCGCGGTGGCTCCGGAGTTCGACAAGCGGGAAATGTTGGAAGAACTGATCTGCCCGCCAGGCGTGGGGGCGTTGTTCCGGCGCCAGGTATTTGATGCGACCGGTGGGTGGGACATCGGTCGCCGGCAGGTGCCGGATTTCGAGTTCTGGTTGCGCGCCGTTGAGTACGGCGACTTCCTGCATGTGCCCCAGCGTCTGGCGGAGTACCGCATTCACGAGGGCTCGGCCTCGTTCAAGGTGATGCCAGTCGCGCGCGCGGAGGAGATTCTCTGCATGGTGAAGGCGCACTGGTTTGTGCGCCCCACCGCGTCGTCTTCGCTGGTCAGGCGGTCGGTAGCCCGCGCGTATTGCCTGGCGGGTAAGAATCACGCGCAGTCCGGGCGTGCGGGCATGGCATCTCGGCGTTATCTGCGTGCATTCGTGATGCGGCCTGCGCTGTTCCTAGAGCCGGCCGTGTGGCGACAGATTCTGGTGGGTTTTCTGCGTCGTACCTATTTCGGGTGGCGCACCAAAGAGCGAGAGCAATGAGCAGGCAAAAGATCCTTGTATTGGGTGCGAATGGCATGCTGGGGCATGCCGTGCTGCGCTGGTTTGCACCGCTCAGTCATTACGAAACGCTTGGCACCGTGCGCACCTCCCAGGCCGCGGTTGAATTGCGTGCACGACTGCCTGAGGCTCAACTGGTTGAAGGATTGGATGCGGGTCGAATGGACCAACTGCGCGGATTGTTCGCGCAGGTGAAACCGGATGTCGTCATCAACTGCGTCGGTGTCGTCAAGCAACTGGCCGGCGCGGACGACCCAGCGACGGCGATTCCCATCAATGCAGTGTTGCCCCACCGTTTGGCGCGGTTGTGTCAGGCTCATGGCGCCCGCATGGTTCACATCAGTACCGACTGCGTCTTCTCGGGCAAGCGCGGGGCCTACCGAGAGGAGGATCCGGCCGATGCAGAGGATCTCTATGGCCGCAGCAAGCTGATGGGCGAGCCGCACAGTCCAGGTGTTGTCACGCTACGCACTTCGATCATTGGCCATGAGTTGGATGCAGGGCACGGTCTCGTAGGCTGGTATCTCGCCCAAACGGGAGAGGTCAAGGGCTTCGGTCGTTCAGTATTTTCGGCGCTACCGACCGTGGAACTCGCGCGTGTCATCGAACAGTGCGTGCTGCCCAGGCCGGAGCTCGCCGGAACCTTCCATGTGGCGGCCCAGCCCATCAGCAAGTATGAGTTGCTGGACTTGGTTGCGACCGCGTACGGCCGGCCCAACCGACCGATTCAGAACACCGACGTCGTCATCGATCGGTCCTTGTGCGGCGACCGCTTTTTGGCGGCTACGGGGTATGTGT
>NZ_JBFULE010001005.1:0-1680 GCF_056400485.1 Roseateles sp. P5_B10 | reverse complement strand
CCTGCAGGCCGGCGCCGACGCGCTCAAGCTGTTCCCGGCCGAACTGGTCACACCGCCGGTGCTCAAGGCCATGCGTGCCGTGCTGCCGCGCGAGCTGAGCCTGCTGCCGGTGGGCGGCATCACACCCGAGACGATGGCCCCGTACAGGCAAGCGGGCGCCGCCGGCTTCGGGCTGGGCTCGGCGCTCTACAGCCCAGGCCTGACGGCGTCCGACGTGGCACCGCGGGCAAGAGCTTTCGTGCAGGCCTGGCGCGCGCTCTGACACGCGACAAAAAAAGATAACGACACCGGAGACTCCATGAACCGCACGCTCACGCTGTGCGCAGGCTTGGTGCTGCTCGCTCTTGGCCAGGCCAGCGCCGACACGCTGCTCAAGCTCGATGCCCGCGCCGACGCGCCGGCGCCGACAACCGGCCACCTGCAGCTCGGCACGGCACGCTCGCCTCAGGGCCAGACGCTGGACGTCAACAGCCAGTACCTGCTGCGCGACGGCAAGCCTTGGCTGCCGGTCATGGGCGAGTACCACTACAGCCGCGCACCCGCCTCGCAATGGGATACCCAGCTGCGGCTGATGAAGGCCGCCGGCATCGACATCGTTGCGAGCTATGTGTTCTGGAACCACCACCAGGAGCAGCCCGGCGCCTTCAACTGGAAGGGCACCCACGACCTGCGCCGCTTCGTGCAACTGGCCCAGGCCGCCGGCTTGCAGGTCGTCGTCCGGCTGGGCCCCTGGGCGCACGGCGAGGCCCGCTACGGCGGCATTCCCGACTGGGTCGTCGACAAGATGCCCACGCGCGGCAACGACCCCGAATACATGGGCCATGTCGAGCGCCTGTACGCCGAGATCGGCGTGCAGCTCAAGGGCCTGCTGTGGAAGGACGGCGGTCCGGTCGTCGGCGTGCAGCTGGAGAACGAATACAACATCCGCGGCCCTGGCAAAGGCGAGGACCACATCAGCGCACTAAAGAAGCTCGCGCTGAAGGCCGGCATGGATGTGCCGCTCTACACCGTCACAGGCTGGGACGGCACCGTCTACCCGTCCGGCGAGGTCACCCCCGTCTTCGGTGGCTACCCGGATGAGCCCTGGGCCACCAGCACTCGGGAGCTGCCGCCCAAGGAGACGCACGCCTTCCGCTTCAGCACCCGCGTCAGCGGCGATCTCGGCGCGCAGACCCAATCACACGCCCCTGGCACTGCCGAGACCGACAAGGACAAGGTGCCCTTCCTCGGCGCCGAATACGGCCCCGGCCTGCCAGCGATGTACCGCCGCCGCACGCTGGTGTCGCCCGACGACATTGCGGCCATGCTGCCCGTGCAGCTGGGCTCGGGCGTCAACCTGTTCGGCTACTACATGTTCCACGGCGGCCGCAACCCGGTTGGCGTGGGCGGCACCGGCCTGGAGGAAAGCACGCTCAGCGGCGGCTACAACGACACGCCACGCATCAGCTATGACTTCCAGGCACCGCTGGGGCCTGACGGTCAGCAGCGCCCGGTACTGACCAAGCTGCGTCCCTTCCACTATTTCCTGCGCGAACACGGCGCCGCGCTGGCGACGATGACGGTACGCCAGCCCGAGCGCTCGCCGACCAACCCGGCCGACCTGCAGACGCCGCGCTGGTCCGTGCGAAGCAAGGGCGACGCCGGCTTCCTGTTCTTCAACAACCATGTGCGCCAGTACGC
>NZ_JBFULE010001004.1:0-1684 GCF_056400485.1 Roseateles sp. P5_B10 | reverse complement strand
GACGTGCACGATGACGGTCAGGATCAGCACCGTGGCCGACAGCGCATGCAGCACGACGGCGATGCGCCGCGCCAGGATGGGGAAGCTGTCGGCGAACCAGGGCTGCCAGAAGATGAAGCCGGTCAGCACCAGCACGAGCAGGCTGGCAGCCATGAGCCAGAACACCACCTTCTGCCCCCCGTTGTAGCGGCCCACGGGCGGCATGTGGCTCTTGTCGCCGCGCAGCATGTCGCCGCTGTGCCTCATCCATTCCTTGTCCGCCTCAGTCATGCGGTTGTGCCGCCACAGCTTCATGAACATGACGACGAAGCACAGCGCCATCACCACTCCCATGAAGGGATGCAGGATGCGCGCCCAGGTGCCGCCGCCGAACAGCGCGGTCAGGAAGTAGAAGGCCGGGTGGAAGAAGGCCAGGCCTGAGAGGCCGGCGCCGAGGAAGAACAGCACGATCAACCAGTGGTTGGTGCGGTCGCCAGCGCTGTAGCGCTGCAGAAGGCGGGTTGCCATGGTGCGCTCCTGTCAGGCGGTGGGGTGGTCGGCATCGTCACGGGCGACGTTGCGATCCGCTTCGGGGTCGTCCGGGTCCTCGATGGGGCCCACGCGCGTGTAGTGGAAGAAGCCCGCGATGACCGCGCCGATCATGGCCGCAACAGCCAGCGGCTTGGCCGCCCCCTTCCACAGCCACACCAGCGGGCTGATCTTCGGGTCCTTGGGCAGGCCGCTGTAGAGCTCGGGCTGGTCGGCATGCTGCAGCACATAGACAACGTGGGTGCCGCCCACGCCCGGCGGGTCGTACACGCCCGCGTTCGCGTAGCCGCGCTCCTTCAGGTCGACGACGCGTTCGGCGCCGTAGTCCAGCATGTCCTCCTTGGTGCCGAAGCGGATGGCGCCGGTCGGGCAGGCCTTGGCGCAGGCCGGCTCCAGGCCGACGCCGACGCGGTCGGAACACAGGCTGCACTTGTAGGCCTTGCTGTCGACCTTGCTGATGCGCGGCACGTCGAAGGGGCAGCCCGTCACGCAGTTGCCGCAGCCGATGCAGTGCTCGGAGATGAAGTCGACGATGCCGTTGGTGTACTTGACGATGGCGCCGGGCGCCGGGCAGCTCTTCAGGCAGCCCGGGTCCTCGCAGTGCATGCAGCCGTCCTTGCGGATCAGCCATTCCAGCTTGTCTTTCTCGACCTCCACTTCCGAGAAGCGCATGACCGTCCAGCTTTGCGGCGTCAGGTCGCGTGGATTGTCGTAGGTGCCGTGGTTGTCGCCGACGTCGTCACGCAGGTCGTTCCACTGCATGCAGGCCACCTGACAAGCCTTGCAGCCGATGCAGGAGGACACGTCGATGAGCTTGGCGACCTCGGCCACATGCTTGCGGGCCTGGGTCGATGGCGTCGTGGTGGCCGAGCGCTTGGCAATGTCGAGGGATTGAAGTGAAGACATGACGTGTTCCCTCAGGCTTTCTCAAGGTTCACGGTGAAGCTCTTGAACTCCGGCGTCTGCGTGTTCGCGTCGCCCACGAAGGGGGTCAGCGTGTTGACCAGATAGCCGGGCTTGGCCACGCCGACAAAGCCCCAGTGGTTGGGCAGGCCCACGGTGTGGATGCGCTTGCCGTCCACGTCCAGCGAAGGGATGCGCTTGGTGACAACGGCCACGGCCTTGATGAAGCCGCGGTTGCTGCTCACCTTGACCC
>NZ_JBFULE010001003.1:0-1688 GCF_056400485.1 Roseateles sp. P5_B10 | reverse complement strand
GGCCAGAACTGCGCGAAGCGTGCATAGCGCGTGCCCCACAGCCCCCAGCCGAGGCGAAACACCAGCAGGGCCGCAATGGCCTGGCCAGCACGGGCATGCCAGCTCATCCAGGCGCCACCGGCAAGACCGGTCGCTATAGCCACCGACACCAGGCTCACCAGGGCCCAATGGAAGACGCGCAGCGGCAGGTCCCAGACCGGGACCTCGCCCGTGCCTTCAGGGCTGGCGAGCTGCGGCGACATCGGTGCTTCCGGCAGCCGCCTGTGCGCGTGGCGCCGGGGGCTGGATATGGGCGACGGCCTTGCCGCCTTCCTGCTCGTAGTCCTCGCTGCCGGTGGCGCCGGCGATCTTGTAGCCCCGCTCGGCCAGCAGGTCGCCGGCACGGCCGGCACGCACGGCGTGGTTGGACACGGTCAGGATGGCGCGATCCCTGGGCAGATAGGCCAGGTGCTTTTCGAGATCCTTGTTCTGGATGTTGAGGAAGGCCGGGAAGCTGCCGTACTTGATCAGCTCGTCGGGGCGGCGCAGGTCCAGCACCAGCAGCTTGTCCGGCTGGGCCAGCAGGGCGTCGACCTCGGCCGCCTTCAGGCGCGGGGTCTTGTATTTCCATTCGGCGGCTGCGGCCGGCGCTGAAGCGGCCGTCTGGGCGTGAGCGACGGCGGTCAGGCTAAGCAGAGCGCCAACGGCCAGTGCGTGCAGTGTTTTCATGATGAGGTCAAAGGAGTGGCAGACCTCGCCCACAGCGCAGCTTCCGTGCCAGAACGCAAACAAGCCACAGAGACACGGAGACACAGAGGACAGGCATGAATTTCTCTGTGCCTCTGTGCCTCTGTGGCTGTGTTCCAGGCCGCACGATTTGCTGACCTGCTGTTCAACAAGCAACAGCACCCACTGCGCGATCACACGCACGACTCGCAACGGGGCCATGAAAACCGCCAAAACGCCGCCTACCAACGCGAAGCGCAATTGCTTAGACGCCCAGCGTATTGGGCACGCTCCCTGCAATGAAGTGACCGACCCCGCCCTATCGATCACTCCATTCCATGACGACCCAACATCGCTTTCGCCCGCATCCACTGACCGCGCTGATCGCCGCCCTCGCTGCTGGCAGTGCCCTCGCCCAGGAAGCCGCCGCGCCCGCGCCGGCCGAGGACAACACCCAGGCCCTCGGGGCCGTCACCGTGCGCAGCCGCAACCGCATCGAGAAGCTGCAGGACGTGCCGCTGTCCATCTCCGTCATCCAGGGCGCCGAGCTGGACCGCCTCGGTTCGGTCGGCATCGACGACATCACCAAGCGCGCCGCCAACGTCAGCTGGAACCTCGGCAACCAGCGCACCAGCAGCATCTCCATCCGCGGCATCGGCAAGATCGGCCAGACCGAGGCCCAGGACCCGAGCGTGGGCATCATCGTGGATGGCGTTTCCTATGCCTACAACGCGCTGACGTCGAGCTTCGACTTCGTCGACATCGACACCGTCGAGGTCACGCGCGGGCCGCAGGGCACGCTGCTGGGCAAGAACGCCAGCGTCGGCAACATCATCTTCACGACCAAGCGCCCGAGCTTCACGCCGACGGCCGACTTCACGCTGGGCTTCCGGCAGCGCGACGGTTTGTTCGCCACCGCGGCCGTCGGCGGCCCCATCGTCGATGGCCTCATCGCCTGGCGCGGCACCTTCTCCGCCAACAAG
>NZ_JBFULE010001002.1:0-1689 GCF_056400485.1 Roseateles sp. P5_B10 | reverse complement strand
GCCCTACGTCACCGAGGCCCTGGCCGCGGTGGCTGCGGGCCGCAAGGTCGAGAAGGCGTCGACGCGGCCCTATGGCTGCAGCGTCAAGTACGCCAGCTGATTTCGCCTAGAAGACCGACAGCCCCGTCTTCGCGACGAACAGTTCCAGCGCCCGGCGGCCCAGCAGGGAGTTGCCGGTGTCGTCCAGCGCTGGCGACCAGACGCACAGCGTGAGATGGTCGGGCACCACGGCGACGATGCCGCCGCCGACGCCGCTCTTGCAGGGCAGGCCGATGCGGAAGGCGAACTCGCCTGCGGCGTCGTAGGTGCCACAGGTCAGCATCAGCGCATTGACCCGGCGCGTCTGCGCCGTGCTGAGCACGGGCGTGCCGGCCAGCGGGTGGCGGCCGTCGCGGCACAGATAGCCGGCGGCGCAGGCCACCTGTTCGCAGCTCATCGCGATGGCGCATTGATTGAAGTAGACGTCCAGCACCGTGGCGACGTCGTTGTCCAGCGTGCCAAAGGCCTTCATGAAATTGGCCAGCGCCGTGTTGCGAAACCCGGTGTCGGCCTCCGAGCGCGCCACTTCGGCGTCGATGCGGACGGTCTCGCCGCACAGCCGGCCCAGCAGCGCCAGCAACTCGGCCTTGGCGTCGCCCTGCGACACCAGCCGGTCCGCCACTGCGATGGCACCGGCATTGATGAAAGGGTTGCGCGGGATGCCGCGCTCCGTCTCCAACTGCACCAGCGAATTGAACGGGCTGCCAGAGGGCTCGCGACCGATGCGGTCCCACATGGCCTCGCCCAGCGCGCGGATGGCCAAGGTCAGCGAGAACATCTTGGACATGCTCTGGATGGAGAAGGGCACGGCGCTGTCGCCGGCCGCCGCCGTCTCGCCCGCACAGGTACGCAGCGCGATGCCGAACTGCAGCGGCGACACCCGCGCCAGCGCCGGGATGTAGCTGGCGACCTTGCCGCCGGCCGTGGCGAGTTGCGGGCGCAGTTCGGCGTTGATCTCGTCGAGGATGAGCTGGAGGTCCATGGCGGCCATTCTGGCCCGGGACAATGCTTCACCCATGCAAGCTCTGCTCGACGTCATCGCCGCCTCGGCGGCCCTTCCCCAGGGCGCTCAACGCCTCTTCCACGGCCGCGGCGGCCTGCATCCCGGCTGCGAGCACCTGACGCTGGACGCCTACCCGCCTGCGCTGCTGCTGACCAGCTTTGAGCCGCTGGCCGACGAGGCGCTGGCTGCCATCGGTGCGGCGATCATGGCGCGCTGGCCTGAGGCGCCCTGGGTCTTCCAATGCCGCCAGGACGGCGGCCGCGTTCAGACGCGCCTGATGGCCGGCACCCTGCCCGAGCCGCACGTCGTCAGCGAGGCTGGAGTACCCGATACACGCTACCTCGTGCACCTGCTGCGCGGCCAGAACCATGGCCTCTTCCTCGACATGGCCGAAGGCCGGCGCTGGGTGCGCGAGCAGGTGCAACCGGGCGCCAAGGTGCTCAACCTGTTCGCCTACACCTGCGCCTTCTCGGTCGTGGCGCTGCAGGCCGGCGCGGCCGAGGTCGTCAACGTCGACATGGCCTCGGGTGCGCTGGCCATCGGCCGTACCAACCATGAACTCAACGGTGTGAAGGCGGGCGCCAGGTTCCTGGCACATGACATCTTCAACTCCTGGGGCAAGCTGACCCGCGGCGGGCCCTATGACC
>NZ_JBFULE010001001.1:0-1689 GCF_056400485.1 Roseateles sp. P5_B10 | reverse complement strand
CGGTGGCGCAGGCGGAAGGTCGCGGCCAGGCCGTCGCCGAGATCCTCGTTGCCCGCGAACTCCAGGTGGCTGCGCTGGATGGTGCCGACGTTCGTGCGGCCGGCTGTGTCGCGGAACACGCCCGCGTCGATACTGCCGCTGACCGTGACGTTGGATTGCGCGTTGGCGACGCTGCCGCACAAGGCGGCGCCAGTGACGACGAGAAGGCGGATACGGGTGAAAGCTGTCATGGATTCCCTCTTGTAGGTTGCTTGTCGGCGACGACGAGGGGCTGCAACTTCGATCCGGAAGCCGCACCGCTCGGTGCCAGGGCATTCCAGCACCGGGGGCTTCGCGCGGCGTCGCGTTGTGGCCGCCCGCGGCGGCACGAACTGCGGTTGTGGAAGGCGCGGGCAGCGCGATCTGCGCCGATGCCGAAACCGCGCGGCGCGCAGGCGATTGCTGCGGTTGAGAGGGGCGTTGCCGGCAGCGTCTGCGGCATCATCACGACGCGGCGGCGCGGGTTCAGGTGGCCTGTGTCAGCGGCGTGAAGTGGGGGCGGCCCAATGCGCAGCAGGCCCGCATGGTGCGGGCCTGCTCAGGTCGGCGCGCGAGCTCAGCGCGTTTCGTGGAACAGCTTCTCGATCGGGCAATGCGTCTTCACGAACGGCGACTTGATGACGATGTAGCTGAAGTACTTCTCGATGCCGATGTTGCGTTCGAGCAGGCCTTCGATGACCTGCTGGTAGTGGTTCACGCCGCGTGTCATGAAGCGCAGCAGGTAGTCGTAGCCGCCGCTGACGAGGTGGCACTCGAGGATCTCGTCGACCTCGCGGATCGCGGTCTCGAAGCGGATGAAGTCTTCGCGGTGGTGGTCGGTCAGCGTGACTTCGGTGAACACCGTCAGCGTGTCGCCCAGCTTCTCCAGCCGCAGATGGGCGCCGTAGCCGCTGATGTAGCCGGCCTGCTCCAGGCGCTTGACGCGGATGAGGCAGGGGCTCGGTGACAGCCCGACCGCATCGGCGAGATCGACGTTGGTGATGCGGCCGTTCTTCTGCAACTGGGCCAGGATGCGCAGGTCCAACCGGTCGAGTTTGAGAGCTTCTGCCATGGTGGGTGCCCAAAGGTTGGCGAATGGCGCGATTGTGTGGCGCCGGCGTTCAGCCGCCGGCCATCGCCGTGCGCACGTTGGGTGCTTCCAACGCATCGTCCAGCACGCGGCGCAGGCGCGTGAACAACTCGTCGAGCTCGACCTCGGTGATCGTCAGCGCCGGCGCGAAGCCGAGCACGTGGTCGCCGAAGCTGCGGAACACGAGGCCGCGCTGGTAGCCGAGGGCGAACAGTCGGTCGGCCAGGCCCAATGCCGGGTCGAAGCCGCGCCGGCTGGCCTTGTCGCTCACCAATTCCAGCGCGCCGAGCAGGCCGCGGTAGCGCACGTCGCCCACCAGCGGGTGCGAGCGCAAGGCCTCCAGCCCGGCGGCAAAGCGCGCGGCAACGCGCTGGGCGTTGGCGAGGATGCCGCCCTCTTCGTACAAGCGGATCACTTCCAGCGCCACCGCTGCAGACACCGGATGCGCGGAGTAGGTCGCGCCGTGGCCGATGGGCTGGCCGGCCGGGRCACCGTCGGCGATGCCGGCGTAGACCCGTTCCGACATCATCGTCGCGCCCATCGGCACATAGCCCGAGGTCAGGCCCTTGGCCAGCGTCATC
>NZ_JBFULE010001000.1:0-1689 GCF_056400485.1 Roseateles sp. P5_B10 | reverse complement strand
TCGTCGTCCACCACCAGCACGCGTCGGCCGTGCAGCATCTCGGCGGCGCCGTGCAGCTTGTGCAGAATCTCCTGCTTGCCCTGCGGCAGCTCGGTGACGACGCGGTGCAGGAAGAGGGCCGTCTCGTCGAGCAGGCGTTCGGGGCTCTGCACATCCTTGAGCACCACGCTCTTGGCCAGCGCACGCAGCTGCTTCTGCTCGGCGCTCGTCAGATCCTTGCCGGTGAAGACGACGACCGGCACGGCCGCCAGGGAAGGGTCGGCATGCAGTTGCTCCAGCAGGCCGAAACCGCTGACGTCGGGCAAGCGCAGATCCAGCACGATGCAGTCGAAGGTCTGCTCACGCAGCATCTGCAACGCCGCCGCGCCGGTACCGACGGCCTGCAGCTCGATGTCGTCATGGCCGAGCAGCTCGATGATGGCCTGGCGCTCGATGTCGTTGTCCTCGATGACGAGCAGCCGCTTGGTGCGCGGCACCGTGAAGTCGCGAATGCGGTCCAGCGCCGCCTCCATCTCCTCGCTGGTGGATGACTTCACCACATAGGAGAAGGCGCCGTGCGCCAGGCCGTGGTTGCGGTCCTCCTCGGCGACGCTGAAGATCTGCACCGGGATGTGGCGGGTCAGCGGGTCGAGCTTGAGCTGGTTGAGCACCGTCCAGCCCAGCATGTCGGGCAGGAAGATGTCCAGCGACACGGCAGTCGGCTTGAAGCGCCGCGCCAGCTCCAGGCCCAGGCTGCCCTTGAGCGCCACCAGGCCCTTGAAGCCGCGGTCCCGCGCCAGGCCCAGCACGATGCGGGCGAAGTGAGGGTCGTCCTCGATGATAAGCAGGACCGAGTCGCCCTCCTCGATGTTCTCGCGGTCATCAGGTACCTGGGTTTCTCGCACCAGCGGCAGGTTGTTGCGCGCCGGGGCCATCGGGCGGCTGTGCGAGGGCAGGGGCGCCATGCTGGCGCTGTCCGCGCCTGCGAAATGCAAGGGCAGGAAGAGCGTGAACGTGCTGCCATGGCCATGCACGCTGGTCAGGCGGATTTCGCCGCCGAGCAGGGCCGCCAGCTCACGGCTGATGGCCAGGCCCAGGCCGGTGCCGCCGTATTTGCGCGAAGTACCGGCGTCGGCCTGCTGGAAGGCCTCGAAGATCAGGCGCTGCTTCTCGGGCGCCACGCCAATGCCGGTGTCCTCCACCGCGAAGGCCAGCACATGCTGGGCCTTGCTCAGCACCGGATGCTCCGTGCTCCAGCCCTCGTTGGCCAGGCTGACGCGCAGCTCCACATGGCCGTGCGCCGTGAACTTCACCGCGTTGGACAGCAGGTTCTTCAGGATCTGCTGCAGCCGCTTGGCATCACTTTCCATGCTGCGCGGCAGGTCGTCGGCGAACGTCAGGCGCAGCGGCAGGCTCTTGGCCTCGGCCACATGGCGGAAATTGCGGTCGATGCTGTCGCGCAGCGACACAAACGAGATGTCCTCGATCTCCACCGTGACGGTGCCCGACTCGATCTTGGACAGGTCCAGGATGTCGTTGATGAGGTGCAGCAGGTCGGAGCCGGACGAGTTGATGTTGCGCGAAAACTCGACCTGCTTGCCTGAAAGGTTGCCGTCGTTGTTGCTGGCCAGCTGCTGGCTCAGGATCAGGATGGAGTTCAGCGGCGTGCGCAGCTCGTGCGACATGTTGGCCAGGAACTCGGACTTGTAC
>NZ_JBFULE010000999.1:0-1689 GCF_056400485.1 Roseateles sp. P5_B10 | reverse complement strand
GGCCGAGCCTGCGTAGAAACCAAGGCGTTCGCCGAGGGCGTGCCGGTAGAGCGCCTCCTTGGCGCCGCGTCGCCACAGCCGCAGCAGATAAAAGGGCGTCAGCAGCCGCAGCGCGGTTGCATACAGGGCCAGCGCGAGGCCCTCAGGCATCAACCACCTTTGCGTGCCAGCTCGTGCGCGGCCTTGAGCCGACGCATGACCGGGTCATTCAGTTCGCGGCTGACAGGATTCCAGAGCTGGACCTGGCGATCGATCTCGGTCTGCAGGCGGGCAGCCGTGGCGGCGTCGCCGGTGGCCAGGGCCCAGATCGAATACTCGGCATTGGCCTCGAAGCTGCCGAACCGGCGCACTGCTGCTTCGAAGTTCTCGCGGGCCTCGGCCTGCCGGCCCGTGCCGGCGAAGCAGCGTGCAAGCAGCAGCAGGACCTGGTCGGGACGGTAATCGGGCCGTTCGGCCTTGAGTACTTGCAGATGGCTCAGCGCCGGGTCGAAGCGCTGGCACTCCACGTGGGCGCGCACGGCGCCGAAGCGCAGGTCGGGGTCGCTGGCAAACGGCCCCTTCAGTGCGCCCTCGTACAGCTCGGCGGCCTCCTTGGCCTCGCCGGCATTCAGCAGCGCCTCGGCCAGCCGCATCTGGTTCTGGGCCGAGGGCGACACGTCGTAGACGATGCGTGCCTCCCGCACTTCACGACCGGGATCGAGGGCCCGCGCGGCCGCGGACACCGCCTTGCGTGCGCCTTGGTCCAGCCGCGAGTTGGGCAGGTAGATGGCGAAGAAATAGACCGCGCTCCCCAGCAATGGGAAGGCGAACAGGATGAAGAGCCAGTACAGCTGCTGGCCGCTGCGCACGACATGGACCGCGCAGAACAGCGCGATCAGGATGTGCAGGCCTCCGATCAATGGCATGTCGTTCTCCCTGTGATTGGTCTTGGGCGGCTCTGTGGCCGCTTCGGAATCAGTGGCCCGCTGCGAACTGGGCGTCCGGCTTCACGCGCTTGAGTTGCTCCAGCACGTCGTGCTGGATGCGTTCCAGCGCCTCGGGCGTATGGCCTTCGAAGCGCAGCACCAGCACGGGCGTCGTGTTGGACGGGCGGATCAGGCCGAAGCCGTCGGCGTACTCGATGCGCAGGCCGTCGATGGTGATCAGCTCGTTCGCACCGGGGAAGTCGGCCAGCGTCGTCTGGGCCTTCAGCGTCTTGACGACTTCGTGGTGCTCGCCTTCGGCGCAGGGCACGTTGATCTCGGGCGTGTTGAAGCTGTTGGGCAGGGCCTGCAGCACGGCGCTCGGGTCCTTGGCCCGCGACAGGATCTCCAGCATGCGGCCGGCCGTGTACATCGCGTCGTCGAAGCCATACCAGCGCTCGGCGAAGAAGATGTGGCCCGACAGCTCGCCGGCCAGCGGCGCGCCGGTCTCCTTCAGCTTGGCCTTGGCCAGCGAGTGGCCGGTCATCCACATCAGCGGCTTGCCGCCGTGCTTCTTGATCCACGGTGCCAGGCGCTGCGTGCACTTGACGTCGAAGATGATCTCGGCGCCCTTCTGGCGCTTCAGGATGTCGGCCGCGATCAGCATGATCTGGCGGTCCGGCATGATCATCTCGCCGTCTTTGGTGACGATGCCGAGGCGGTCGCCGTCGCCGTCGAAGGCCAGGCCCAGCTCGGCGCCGGTCGCGTGGACGACGCGCTTCAGGTC
>NZ_JBFULE010000998.1:0-1690 GCF_056400485.1 Roseateles sp. P5_B10 | reverse complement strand
TCTGGGCCACGAGCATGATCTGGCGGCCCGCTTCCATCGCGGCTTCCAGCGCCTTGATGGACTTGGGCCGGCCCACGAACAGCGGGATGACCATGTGCGGGAAGACGACGACATCGCGCAGCGGCAGCAGCGGCAGCGTGATGGGGTCGGCGGGGAGGATGGGATGTCCGGACATGAAGACCTCTCTTTCTCAGGTCGATGTGCGGCCTGAGGGGGCGATTGCAAGTTGAGGGCTTAGTAGGGGCTCAGGCGCTGGCCTTTTGCTCGCGGTAGACCAGCAAGGGACGTGCCGACGTGTCCTCGATGTTGTGCTCGTCGAGCACAACCTTTTCGACGCCATCGAGCGCGGGCAGGTCAAACATGGTGTCGATCAGCGACTGCTCCATGATGGAACGCAGGCCGCGGGCGCCGGTCTTGCGGGCAAGGGCCTTGCGAGCAATGGCAACAAGCGCCGGCTTGCGGATTTCGAGTTCGACACCGTCCATCTGGAACAGCTGCTGGTATTGCTTGAGCAGCGCGTTCTTGGGCTCGGTCAGGATCTGCACCAGGGCGTCTTCGGTCAGCTCGCCAAGTGTGGCGACCACGGGTAGGCGGCCGACCAGTTCGGGGATGAGGCCGAACTTGATGATGTCCTCGGGCTCGCACTCGCGGAACACCTCAGAAACACGGCGTTCGCTCTTGCTCTTCACCGTCGCGCCGAAGCCGATGCCGGACTTCTCGCTGCGGTTCTGGATGACCTTCTCCAGGCCGTCGAAAGCACCGCCGCAGATGAACAGGATGTTGGTCGTGTCGATCTGCAGGAAGTCCTGGTTCGGGTGCTTGCGGCCACCTTGCGGCGGCACCGAAGCCATCGTGCCTTCGACGAGCTTGAGCAGCGCCTGCTGCACGCCTTCGCCGGAGACGTCCCGCGTGATGGAAGGGTTATCGGCCTTGCGCGAGATCTTGTCGATCTCGTCGATGTAGACGATGCCGCGCTGCGCCCGCTCGACGTCGTAATTGCAGTTCTGCAACAGCTTCTGGATGATGTTCTCGACGTCCTCGCCGACGTAACCGGCCTCGGTCAGCGTCGTCGCATCGGCGATCACGAAGGGCACGTTCAGGAGGCGCGCCAACGTCTGCGCCAACAGCGTCTTGCCGGAGCCCGTGGGGCCGATCAGCAGGATGTTGCTCTTGGACAGCTCGACCGAATCCTTGGTCGACGCCATGTGGCGCAGGCGCTTGTAATGGTTGTAGACGGCCACGGCGAGGGTGCGCTTGGCGACGTCCTGGCCGATGACGTACTGGTCGAGGCTGGACTTGATCTCGCTCGGCACGGGCAGGTCGGACTTGCCAGCACGGGCAGCGGGGGCCGGCGCCGGGATCTCGTCACGGACGATGTCGTTGCACAGCTCGATGCATTCGTCGCAGATGAAGACSGWMGGACCSGCGATCAGYTTSYKRACTTCRTGCTGGCTCTTGCCRCAGAACGARCARTACAAAACTTTTTCGCTGGAGGTGCCTTTTTTGTCGGCCATGGGTCTGCTCGGGGATGCCAGTGGACAGGCAGGTGCCTGAAATGATGATAGTCCAAACGATCTCGGGGCCCTCGTAGGGATAAGGGCCCCGATTTCACCGCGAATCCGGGGGGCAGTTACGGCCCCTCACAACTCAGGGCCGGTGTTCCAGCACCTGGTCGATCAGGCCGTAGTTC
>NZ_JBFULE010000997.1:0-1699 GCF_056400485.1 Roseateles sp. P5_B10 | reverse complement strand
GCACTGGCCTTACCGAGATAGCGAAGCGTGCGACGTCCGACCTATGAGCAGGGCCTTTCATGGCCTTCCCCTTCCGAATGAGTTGATGAGAGATCGCACTTCCCATCGTGGCACTTGGTTGCCGGTTGCCGCAACGCGGCTAGTTCGGGACGGGGAAGTCCCTTTCATTCGTTGGGCGACAGCTTTCTGAGCTGACCAGCCGCTGGTCGCGCCGGAGTGAACCTCCGCTCCTGGCCGGGACCGGGTCTTGCCAGGCGATACCGTAAGCTGACGTTGGCTGGCTGGCTGGCTGGCTGGCTGGCTTGGTTGGTTGGCCTGACCGGGGTCGGCTAACGGCAGATCTAATGGAAACCCGGTCTCGGCCAGGAGCGGACGCCCACCAGCGGCGGCTTTCGAGTAGGCTATCTTTGCCCCATGACCGTCCGTTGCCTTTGAACAGCCACGTCCTTCAAGCAATACAGACGACTGGGACCTTCGCAAATTCCCTGAACTTAGAGGATGCGCGAAATCTCAAGCTTCGACTTCGGGAGCGGCTAGGAGTCGACGCTTCCGCGAGCACACCGTGGGACGAGACCTATGCTCCCGGCGGGACAAGGAGGCCGGATGGTTGGAAGCTCGTCGCCGATTTTGTCGGAGCAAAGTCGTGTTTGATGTTTTTGAGTGAAGCAGCGTACATCTGGAAGTTCGGGAGCGGCTATGACCTGCTCCGGGTGTTGCTCGAATGCCCCGCGCTTGAGTTTTACGTCTGTGATGAAGATGGCAGCTACTTGTTGTGCAGCAATGATCACGACTTCATCATCGGCTGGGGCACTGCTCGGCCTTGGGTGGAAACCCTGGACGTCGCCAGGGGCCGATGACGTCGCTGTTCGGCCAAAAGCGTTCGTTAGACCTCCCGAAAACACCTATGAACTGGAAGCCAATCTCAGAAGCATCGCTGTGGGACCTTATCAACGCGGGCGAAGCACGGATGAACATCCAGCAGGCGCGGTTGTGGGAAGCTATTCGAATTCAGCCAGCGAAGTGGTCCGAGCCTACATATGGGAGGGGGGCGGCGGTTTTTGGGCGGTCGCCGTGATCGGGGGCATGGTCGTTTGGTTCAACGATATCGAAGACGGATTCAATCGTTCGCGGTACACGTCGTTCGGGAAAATTGACGAGTACCTCTGCAATCAGGATGAGCTCGAGATAGCAATCCAGCAGGTCTGCAACATGCTTGAGACCGGCGTAGATTCGGCTTCCCGCTGCGGTCCGCCGAGGGCTGGTGAATACCTGCCGGGGGCACAGTCAATTCCCCTATGAGCCCATCAGGGCACTCGATGCAGATCGAACTTTTGAGTCCGTCGCTGGGCGGCGCGAAAGGCAGGTTTGCGGCGCCCAATTGAGCATGGCGAATGTCGCAAATGGGTCGGGAGCACCCGTTCGATCCCTTGAGCAGCAGACATTCATCCAGACTTGACCAGGGTGAGCGGCGGCCCTCCTCCTGGATGGCGGCTTCACCCTCCATAGCGGTCGTGCTGCTGCCGCGTCGACCGGTGAGCAAATGACGGCTTCGCGCATCGGACCATGAAATCGGCAACCTGCCGCGGATGACGGCAACCGCTGCGCTGCCGGTCTTCAAGGTCGATCTCGACCTTCCGCTATGGGCACCTTGCTGTCGCACGGGCGCTGGCCCCGACCGTCAGCAACCGCTGCAATGCGG
>NZ_JBFULE010000996.1:0-1702 GCF_056400485.1 Roseateles sp. P5_B10 | reverse complement strand
CCCCACTCGATCTTCTCCATGCGCTGGCCGGTGATGAGGCTGCGCGGCCGGGCCGTGGGCGCATGCTTCATCTCGGGGGCCGACTGCAGGTGGTCGTAGTCGAAGGTGAAGGGCTCGTAGTAGTCGTCGATCTCCGGCAGGTTGGGGTTGGCGAAGATCTTCATCAGGAGCTTCCACTTGCCCCCCTGGCGCGGTTCCAGCTTGCCGTCGGGCTTGCGGATCCAGCCGCCGTTCCACTTGTCCTGGTTCTCCCATTCCTTGGGATAGCCGATGCCGGGCTTGGTCTCCACGTTGTTGAACCAGGCGTACTCGACGCCGGGGCGGCTGGTCCAGACGTTCTTGCAGGTCACCGAGCAGGTGTGGCAGCCGATGCACTTGTCCAGGTTCAGGACCATGCCGATCTGTGCGCGAATCTTCATTGCGTGCTCCTCGCGTTTCAGGGGTTTTCGCCTTGCGCCTGGAAGGCGGGGGCGAGGTGGTCGTCGCGGGGCGTGTCGAGCCAGTCCACCTTGTTCATCTTGCGCACCACGACGAACTCGTCGCGGTTGGTGCCGATGGTTCCGTAGTAGTTGAAGCCGTAGCTGTACTGGGCGTAGCCGCCGATCATGTGGGTGGGCTTGGTGACGATGCGTGTCACCGAGTTGTGGATGCCCCCACGCACGCCGGTAATCTCGCTGCCGGGCGTGTTGATGATCTTTTCCTGCGCGTGGTACATCAGCGTCATGCCGGGGTTCACGCGCTGGCTCACCACCGCACGGGCCGCGATGGCGCCGTTGATGTTGAACAGCTCCACCCAGTCGTTGTCTTCGATGCCGGCGCTTTTCGCGTCGTCCTCGCTGAGCCAGATGACGGGACCGCCGCGGTTGAGCGTCAGCATCAGCAGGTTGTCGCTGTAGGTGCTGTGGATGCCCCACTTCTGGTGCGGCGTGATGAAGTTCAGCACGATCTCGCGGTTGCCGTTGGGCTTGATGTTCTGGATGCCGGCCGTCGTCTTCAGGTCCACCGGCGGGCGGTAGCTGCTGAAGCCCTCGCCGAAGGCGCGCATCCAGGCGTGGTCCTGGTAGAACTGCTGGCGCCCGGTCAGCGTGCGCCATGGGATCAGTTCGTGCACGTTGGTGTAGCCGGCGTTGTAGGAGACCTTCTCGCTCTCCAACCCGCTCCAGGTCGGCGAGCTGATGATCTTGCGCGGCTGCGCCTGAATGTCGCGGTAGCGGATCTTCTCGTCCTCGCGGTGCAGGGCCAGGTGCACGTGCTCGCGGCCGGTGGCCCGGCCCTGGGCTTCCCAGGCCTTCACGGCGACATGGCCGTTGGTCTCGGGCGCGAGTTGCAGGATGACCTCGCAGGCGTCGATGTCGCTGACGATGCGGGCGCGGCCTTCGGCGTTCACGCCGTTGAGCTCGGCGAGCTGGGCCACCTCCGTCTTGGTGTCCCAGCCGATGCCCTTGCCGCCGTTGCCCAGCTTCTCCATCAGCGGGCCCAGCGCCGTGAAGCGCTCAAACGTGGCCGGGTAGTCGCGCTCGACGACGGCGATGGTGGGCGCCGTCTTGCCGGGGATGAGGTCGCACTCGCCCTTCTTCCAGTCCTTCACGCCGAAGGGCTGGGCGAGTTCGGCCGGCGTGTCGTGCATCAGCGGCGACAGGACGACTTCCTTCTCCACGCCCAGGTGGCTGATGCAGACCTTGCTGAAGGCTTTGGCGAAACC
>NZ_JBFULE010000995.1:0-1702 GCF_056400485.1 Roseateles sp. P5_B10 | reverse complement strand
ATGCGCGGCCCCTGGGCGCGAAAAGGGCGGATGCCGACGGCGATGTCGACGATGCGGTCCACGCTGGCGCGCATCACAGCCGGCGCCGCTGGGGCTGCGAAGTCCAGCGCAAAGGCGGGCCAGGACAGGGCGGCGCTGCCGGCCGCAAGCAGATGACGGCGTTGCACGGTCAGAAAGCCTGGCGGGCCAGCGACTTGCGGATCAGCGCCGCATCGCGCAGGCGATTGGCCGAGCCGTCGGCGTCCAGTAGCACCACGGTCACCGGGCGCTTGCCGTTCAGGATGCGCATGGCCAGGCAGCGGCCAGCTTCCTCGGTATAGCCGGTCTTGGAGACGCGGATGTTCCAGCCCTTGGCGCCGACCAGCCGGTTGGTGTTGCGCACGTCGCGCTGGCGGCCGTCGACCGGCACCTTGGCCTTCTTGACGCTGGTGATGCGCTCGATCTCGCCGTAGCGCGCCGCCGCTGCCGTGATGGCCGCCATCTCGGTGGCGGTCGAGGTATTGGCCGGCGACAGCCCGGTCGGGTCGGTGATGGCCGTGCGCTTCAGGCCGAGCGCGCGGATCTTGGCCTGCATGGCCTTCTCGAAGCCGGCCTCCCCGCCGGGAAAGGTGCGCGCCAGTGCCGCGGCGGCGCGGTTCTCGGACTCCATCAGCGCCAGCTCCAGCGCGGCCTGCCGGCTCATCTGCGTGCCGACGCGAACCCGCGAGCGGCTGTGCTTGAGCGTGTCGACGTCGTCGCTCGTGATACGCAGCTTCTCGTTCGGGTCCAGCTTGGCGTCGAGCACGACCATGGCCGTCAGCAGCTTGGTCAGCGAGGCGATCGGCACGACGGTGTCGGCGTCACGGGCCATCAGCACCTTGCCGGTGGCGTCGTCGATGACGACGACGTGCTTGGCATTGACGGGCAGGCGCAGTTGTTGAACCGGCGGCGCCTCGGCCTCGATGGCCACGGGGCTGGGCGGCGGCTCGACCGGCTCACGGCCCTTGGCCTGCACGACGAAGCTGGTCGCGGCGATCAGCAGCGCCGGCAGGGCCAGCTTCCAGCCCGTGGCCTGGGGGCGCGGCGCGAGCAGGCGCTCGATGCGGGCAAGCAGGTCGCCGCCGCGAGCGGCGAGCGCAGGAGAGGGAGTCATATCGGAGGAGTCCATTTCAGAAAGGGCGTGCAGGGCCAGGGCCAGGCGGCGTGAATCACCGAGCAGCTCGGCCGAGATCTCGTCGGCCACCAGCTCGCGCTCATGACGCATGCGAGCCGACAGCCACCAGACGACGGGGTGAAAGAAGAGCAGGGCCTCGACGGCGCTCTGCAGCAGGTTGGCCGCGTAGTCCCAGCGCCGCACATGAGCCAGCTCGTGCGCCAGCAGGGCTTCGATCAGGTCCACCGGGAGGCGGGTGAGCAGGGCGGCAGGCAGCAGCACGCAGGGCCTGAACATGCCCAGTGCGATGGGGCCGGCCAGGTCGGGCAGCAGGCGCAGCGGGACGGGTCGCTTGAGGCCCAGGCGTCGGGCGAGGCCGTCCAGCCGCGCCTGCCATTCGGCCGGTGCCGGCATGCTGCGCCGCCGCGCACGGCCGACCCAGGCCAGGCCCAGGGCCAACCTCGCCAGCATCAGCGCCGTGCCCAGGGCCCAGGCGCTGACCAGGGCCGGCATCTGCTCAGCAAGCGGCGGCAGCTCGCCGATGAATTCGGCGTCGGCGGGTGCGAGGTC
>NZ_JBFULE010000994.1:0-1704 GCF_056400485.1 Roseateles sp. P5_B10 | reverse complement strand
ACGCGGCGCTGATGGCGCAGGACGGCGTGGACGTGTCGCTGTTGCGTGCGGCCGGCGAGGACCTTCGCCTGCAAGGCAGCAGCGTGATGTTCCTGGCTCAACAGGGGCGCCTGATGGGCATCCTGGCCGTGTCAGACCCCATCAAGGCGAGCACGCCCGAGGCGGTCCAGAGCCTGCATGACGCGGGGATGCGCGTGGTGATGGCCACCGGCGATGGCCTGACCACCGCGCAGTCCGTCGCAAAGCAGTTGGGCATTGACGAGGTCCATGGCGAGGTCAAGCCGGCCGACAAACTCGCGCTTGTTGAACGGCTGCAGCGCGAGGGCCGCGTCGTGGGCATGGCGGGCGACGGCATCAATGACGCGCCGGCCCTTGCCAAAGCCGATGTCGGCGTGGCCATGGGGACCGGTACCGATGTGGCGATGAACAGCGCCCAGGTGACGCTCGTCAAGGGCGACCTGCGCGGCATTGCCCGGGCGCGAGGCATCTCCCAGGCCACCATCGCCAACATGCGACAGAACCTCGTGTTCGCCTTCGTCTACAACGCACTCGGCGTGCCGCTGGCGGCCGGCGCACTCTATCCGTTCACCGGGTGGCTTCTGTCGCCCATGATTGCGGCGCTCGCGATGAGCCTGTCGTCGGTCAGCGTGGTTTTCAATTCTCTGCGGCTGCGGGGCCCGCAGTGAGCGGCCCCCGGCCTGGGAACTGCTGATTCGGCCAGTCACGATGGGCCAGGCTGAGTGCCGGCCGGCACCGTTGACTTCCCGGATTCGCCGGCACGACCCTATTTACTGCGACCAGGTGAAGCGCGCGCCGTCGCTGTTGTCCGGCATGGGGCCAGGACTGTCGGCGCGGATATCCCCGGTCTTCGGATCGATGCGCAGGAAGCGGTTGGTGGCCAATGACATCAGCACCAGTTCGCCCGTCGGGGTTTCAATCCATTGGAAGCTTTGCGCCGTGCCCGGCTGGCCGGCCACCAGCGTCACCCCACCGTCCTCGCCGACCGTGACATGGCGTCGGCCCGATCGCAGGGCGACACGGCCCAGCTTGCGGTCGACGATCTCGAACCGCGTCGGCGCATCCGAAACCAGGCGCCCACCGCTGGCCGCCAGGCCGGTGCTCGCGTGAAACGACGTCAGCCGGACTGATCGGCCATAGGGAATGGGCCGCATCAGGCCGCGGGTATGCGGCTGATGGACGTCGATGCTGTCGAAATCGGCAAAACCGCCCTCGGCGCCGGTCGTGTTGTAGTTGAACAAGCTATAGCGAACACCTTGGAAGGTGAAGGTCTGATAGAGCAGCACGACCTCGTTGCCGATGGGCGTGAAGGTGTTGCCGTCGACCGAATAGCTGAAGCGCGCCCGTTCGGTGAGGAAGTCGCAGTCGGCCCGCAACCAGATGCGCGTTCCGGTCATCTTCACCCGCACCCGCTGATCCAGGCGCTGGTCGTAAAAGACGACATTGAGTTCGTCGGCAAGTTTCTCGACGCCCAAAGTCGCATAGGGCAGATTGAGCAGCCCAAGGCCTGCGGTGTCGCCCGTCTTGAGGTTCGACACATCGAGCAGGACGGTTGGCGTGGACATGGGCCCGATCGCTCGCTGCGTCAGCGTGTTGCGCGCGTCGTAGAACGAGGTCGCCGGCAGGGCATGCAGCCGCAGGAAACCCGGCCGCTCTGACAACGACCACTTGTCGTCGACCGGGACG
>NZ_JBFULE010000993.1:0-1711 GCF_056400485.1 Roseateles sp. P5_B10 | reverse complement strand
CCCGAGGTCAGGGCGACCATGTCACCCGTGGTCAGGCCCTTGATCTGGGCGGTGCCCAGCGAGGCGACTTGCGCCGTGGTCAGCGAGCCGACTGCATCGCTGGCGAGGGCGCCGACCTGATCGGARGACAGGCCGTTSAGSGCSGCSGTCGWGACSGCRCGCAGGTCRGCSGTYTCSAKCTTGGCCARCTGGCTGGTGSYCAGKSCGCCGAACTGGCTGGACGACAGGGCMGCGAACTGGGCAGTGCCCAGYGCGTTGAGGYTGTCSGTCKWCAGGTTGCCGAGCTGGTCAGTCGTCAGCGAACGGATCTGAGCCGTCGACAGGTTGGCCATCTGGCCAGTCGTCAGCACATTCAGGTCGCCCGTGGAGATGTTGACGAGCTGCGGGCTGGTGGTCAGCGCGTTCAGCTGGGTGGAGGTCAGTGCGCGCAGCTGGTCGCTCGTGAGGGCGTCGAGTTGGTCCGTCGACAGGTTGCGCAGCGCGCCGGTGGAGATGGACTTGACGTCGGCTGTCTCGATGGCGGCGATCTGGGCRGTGGACAGCGCACCCGCCTGGTTGGAGTTGATGGCGGCGATCTGGCCCGAGGTCAGAGCCACCATGTCGCCGGTGGTCAGGCCCTTGATCTGGGCGGTGCCCAGCGAGCCGACCTGTGCCGTCGTCAGCGAGCCGACGGCGTCACTGGCCAGGGCGCCGACCTGGTCTGAGGACAGGCCGTTGAGCGCAGCCGTCGTGACGGCACGCAGGTCAGCGGTCTCGAGCTTGCCGAGCTGGCCAGTGGTCAGCGAACCGAACTGGCTGGAGTTCAGCGCCGCGAACTGGCTGGTGCCCAGCGCGTTCAGGTTGTCGGTGGCGAGGTTGCTGAGCTGGGTGCTGGTCAGCGCCTGGACCTGGCCCGAGGACAGGTTGGCGAACTGGCCGCTGGTCAGGCTGTTCAGGTCAGCCGTGCCCAGCGTATTGATCTGGCTCGTGGTCAGCGAATTGACTTGGCCGCTGCTGAGTGCACGCAGCTGGTCGCTGGTGAAGGCGTCGAGCTGGTCGGACGACAGGTTGCGCAGGGCGCCGGTCGTCAGTGACTTGACATCGCCSGTTTCGAKGGCGGCAATCTGGGCGGTGGACAGGCTRCCGGCCTGGGTCGAATTGATGGCAGCGACCTGGSCCGARGTCAGGGCGACCATGTCACCCGTGGTCAGSCCYTKGATCTGGGCSGTGCCCAGMGAGGCSACTTGRGYKGTCGTCAGCGAGCCRACRGCRTCGCTGGCCAGCGCRCCGACCTGGTCSGAGGACAGGCCGTTGAGSGCSGCGGTCGTGACRGCRCGCAGRTCRGCCGTCTCCAGCTTGCCSARCTGGCYGGTGGTCAGTGCGCCGAACTGGCTGGACGAGAGCGCTGCAAACTGGGCCGTGCCCAATGCGTTCAGGTTGTCCGTGGCGAGGTTGGCGAGCTGGGTGTTGGTCAGCGCCTGGACCTGCGCGGACGACAGGTTGGCGAACTGGCTGCTGGTGAGACTGTTCAGGTCGGCTGTGCCCAGCGTATTGATCTGGCTGGTCGTCAGCGAGTTGATCTGGCCGCTGCTCAGCGCACGCAGTTGATCGCTGGTGAAGGCGTCGAGCTGGTCAGACGACAGGTTGCGCAGGGCGCCGGTGGTCAGCGACTTGATGTCGGCCGTCTCGATCGCAGCGATCTGCGCCGTGGACAGACCGGTCACCTGGGTCG
>NZ_JBFULE010000992.1:0-1718 GCF_056400485.1 Roseateles sp. P5_B10 | reverse complement strand
GGTGCAGGATGCGGCTGACCATCGGCAGGTGGGTGGCGATGTCCTCGATGTGGTCGACGATCAGCGTCGCATCTGCCTTCTTGGCCAGCGGGCTCTGGCTGGCCGTGATGGCCACGACCTTGGCGCCGCGTTCCTGCGCCTTCTCGACGACGGACAGCAGCTCGGGCAGGCGGCCGCCGCTGCTGATGACGACGGCCACGTCGCCCTCGCGCAGCACATCGGCGGCCAGCAGCTGCAGGCGCGGGTCGGTGTAGGCGCCGCAGGGCATGCCAAAGCGCAGGAATTTGAACTGCGCGTCCTGGGCGACGACGCCGTAATGGCCGAGGGCGAAGAACTCGATGCGGTGAGCCGACAGCAGCATGTCGATGGYGCGGTCGATGGTGTCGCGGTTCAGATGGCTGCGCACCTGCAGGATGGCGCTGGCGGTGTTGCCCAGCACCTTGGCGCCCAGCTCCAGCATGGAGTCGTTGGTGTTGACCTGGGTGTGCGTCACCGGCACCGTGCCCGTCAGGCCGGAAGCCAGGCGCAGCTTGAAGTCGGACAGGCCCTCGCAACCCAGCGAGCGGCAGAAGCGGATGACAGTCGGCTGGCTGACACCGGCGGCGCGGGCAATCTCGGCGATGGGGTCGTTCAGCACCGAGCGCGGCTGGGCGAGCACCAGGTCAGCCACGCGCAGCTCGGCGGGTGACAGCTCGCTGCGGGCGCGGCGGATCTGGCCGAGGATGGCCGAGCCGGGCGAGGCCTGCAGGTTGCGCAGCTGGTTTTCAAGAATGGCCGAGGCGCCCTTGAAGGTGGCGTGCTCGGCCGTGATGACGAAGGTCGGGATGGCCGACACGTACTCGCGGAAGCGCCCCTTGTCCTCGAAGCGCTCGCGAAACGGGCTGCGGTCGAAGTACTCGCCCAGGCGCGGCACGATGCCGCCGCCGATATAGATGCCACCCAGCGAACCCAGCGTGACGGCCAGGTTGGCCGCGCAGGTGCCAAGCAGGCCGCAGAAGACTTCCAGTGTTTCCAGGCACAGCGCGTCGCCATCCTCCAGCGCGCGTTGGGTGATGGCAGGCGCCTGCAGCGGCTCGGTGGCCACGCCGTTGCGGTCGGCCAGGGCCTTGTAGATCAGCTCCAGGCCGGGGCCGGAGATCAGGCGCTCATAGGAGACGTGGTCGAGCGTCTTCCAGGCGAACTTCAGGATGTCCATCTCGCGCTCATCACGCGGGCCGAAGTTGACGTGGCCGCCCTCAGTGCCGAGCGCAATCCAGCCTTCCCCGGCCGGGATCAGCCCCGACACGCCCAGGCCCGTACCCGCGCCCAGCAGGCCGATGACGCTGGGCCGGCGCGCCTGGCCGCCGCCGACCTGGTGCACATCCACTTCGGCCAGCCGGGGCAGGGCCATGGCCAGGGCGGTGAAGTCGTTGACGACGACGAGGGTGTCCAGGCTCAGGCGCTGGCGCATCTCGTCGATGGAGAACTGCCAGTGGTAGTTGGTCATGCGCACCCGATCGCCTTCGACCGGGTTGGCGATGGCGATGGCCGCATGCGCGATTTGCTGTGCGCCGCCGTCCTGCCAGCTCAGGCCTTGCAGATAGGCGCGCACGGCGGCGTGGAAGTCGGCGTGGTCGGCGCAGCGCAGCGAGGCCATCTGCGTGAACTCACCCGGGCCGATTTCCAGCGCGAAACGGGCATAGGTGCCGCCAATATCGGCAAGCAGGCGGGGGCTGTCG
>NZ_JBFULE010000991.1:0-1723 GCF_056400485.1 Roseateles sp. P5_B10 | reverse complement strand
GCTTGGCGATGCGCGTCAACCCGAAGCACATGACGAAGTAGCACCCCGCCAGCGTCAGATAGATCTCCACCGGCTTGACCAGCACCTGGGCGTTGATCTGGTTGGCGATGAAGGACAGCTCGGAGAGGCCGATGATGGTGCCCAGCGACGTCTCCTTGATGGTTGCGACGAACTGGTTGATCAGCGAGGGCAGCATGTGGCGCAAGGCCTGGGGCAGCAGCACCGAATGCAGCGCCTGGCCGCGCGTCATGCCCAGCGACATTGACGCCTGCAGCTGGCCCCTCGGCAGGGCCTGCAGGCCGGCGTGGACGATTTCTGCAAGATAGGCGGCGTCGAAGACGATCAGCGCGACCAGCATGGTGCTGAACTGGTCGGTCTTGTGGCCGGTCACCGTGGGCAGGAAGAAATAGGCCCAGAACACCACCATCAGCAGCGGCGTGCCACGCACCACCCAGACCCAGCCGGTCACCGGCAGGCGCAGCCAGCGATTCGGGCTGAAGCGGGCCAGGCCCAGCAGGATGCCCAGCGGCAGCGCGAGCACCAGGCCCAGTGTGGCGAGGATCACGGTCAGCGCCAGGCCGCCCAGCGGCCCGTGCGGGTACTGGCCGACGAGGAAGTAGAGCCAGTAGGTGTCGACGAGTTCACTCATCGCCGTGCCCCCTGCGGCGATACGCGGTGCAGCGCCCATTGCGCCAGGCCGGTCAGCACCAGTGACACCGACAGATAGGCCACCGTGACGAGGGCAAAGGTCTCGAAGCCGCGAAAGCTCGCCGACTCGACGCGCTGGGYCTGCGTCATCAGCTCGGCCGCGCCGATGACGGTGGCGATGCTGGTGTTCTTCCAGAGGTTGAGCGTCTGTGACAGCAGCGGTGGCAGCGTGATGCGCAGGGCCTGCGGCAGCACCACCAGGCGCATGCCGGCCAGGAAGCTGAAGCCCAGGGCCATCGCCGCGTCCAGCTGCGCGCCCGGCACGGCCCGCACGCCGGAGCGGATGTCCTCGCTCATGTAGGCGGCCGTGTACAGCGTCAGCGCGGCCCAGGCGCTGAAGACCTCGATATTGCCGGCGTAGACCTTTTCCTTGATGCCGGCGGGCAGCAGCTCCGGCACGCCAAAGTACCAGAACAGCATGTGTACCAGCAGCGGCACGCAGCGCACGGCCTCGACATAGCCTTCTCCGATGACGCGCAACGCGCGCCACGGTGACAGGCGCAGCAACGCGATGAAGACAGCCAAAGGCAGCGCGGTCAGCAGCGTCAGGCCGGTCAGCAGCAGCGACAGGCGCAGGCCTTGCAGCAGCCAGGTGAGGTAGTCGCCCTGCAGCAGCGGGGCAAAGGAAAGGACGGGCATTGGGGGGCTCACCAGAAACGAGGCAGCCGCCGGCCCTCGTGAGGCGGCGGCTGCAATCAGACAGACCGACGAATCAGCTTTCGACCTTGTCGCTGTCGATCTTGAAGGTGCGCTTGGGGAACTTCAGACGTGTGTCCGGGCCATACCACTTGACGAACAGCTTGTCGGCCTCGCCACCCTTCTCCAGGCCGGTCAGCGCGGCATCGACCTCGGCCTTCAGGCGCTTCTCGCCCTTGCGAATGCCGATGGCCAGGGGCTCGACGCTGATGTTCTGTTCCAGGATGCGGTACTGCGCCGACGCCGCGCCGAGCTTGGCGTGCTGATCCAGCAGCGAGACCTCATCGTTGACAAAGGCCACACCCTTGCCCTGCTGCAG
>NZ_JBFULE010000990.1:0-1724 GCF_056400485.1 Roseateles sp. P5_B10 | reverse complement strand
GGTGGCCGGCGGTGGCGGTGTAGCTCAGCGTCTGGCCGTTGGCCGTGAGCGTCTGGGTGCTGACGGCGGCGGCCTCGACGGCGCCCGACAGCGAAGCATCGGCCGCCGAGGAATAGACCGTCGTGTCGGTCAGCCCCGGCTGGTTGTCGACCGGCGGCGTCGGCGTGGGGGCCGAGCCCCCTCCTCCGCCCCCGCAGGCCGCGAGCAGGACCAGGAGCAGCAGGGGCAGTGAAGTCGCGCGCATGACGGCGAGTCTAGACACGCCGGACTAGGATGCGCAAAGACATTGCAGGGAGTGCGCCGTGGCCCAGATCCTCTACCTGACCCGCATCGAACTCGAGTTCGGCGCCAGCCGCCTGCTGCCGGCCGAGTGCGAGCGCATCGGCATCCGCCGCCCGCTCGTCGTCACCGACGCTGGCGTGCGCGCAGCCGGCGTGCTGGACGAGGCGCTGGCAGCCTTCGACGTCAAGCCCCCCGTGTTCGACCGCACTCCCGCCAACCCGACCGAGGCCGCCGTGCGGCTGGCGGCGCAGATGGCCCGGGAGTTCGACTGCGACGGCCTCATCGCCATCGGCGGCGGCTCCAGCATGGACCTGGCCAAGGGCGTGGCCATCGCCGCCACGCACGAGGGCCCGCTGACGCACTACGCGACCATCGAAGGCGGCGCCGGGCGCATCAGCCCCAAGGTGCTGCCGCTGATCGCCGTGCCGACGACGGCGGGCACTGGCAGCGAGGTGGCCCGCGGCGCCATCATCATCGTCGACGACGGCCGCAAGCTGGGCTTCCACAACTGGGAGCTGCTGCCCAAGGCGGCCATCTGCGACCCGGCGCTGACTCTGAAACTGCCGCCGGGCCTGACGGCCGCCACCGGCATGGACGCCATCGCCCACTGCATCGAGACCTTCCTCGCGCCGGCCTTCAACCCGCCGGCCGATGGCATCGCGCTGGAAGGCCTGCGCCGGGGCTGGCAATCCATTGAACAGGCCACGCGCGACGGCCAGGACCGGGATGCGCGCATGGACATGATGTGCGCCAGCGTGCATGGCGCGATGGCTTTCCAGAAGGGCCTGGGCGCCGTGCACTCGCTGAGCCATGCGCTCGGTGGCCTGAACCCGCGCCTGCACCACGGCACGCTGAACGCGGTCTTCCTGCCAGCCGTGATCCGCTTCAATGCCGAGGCCGACAGCGTGCGGCGCGAGCGGCGCATCGAACGGCTGGCGCAGGCCATGGGGCTGGCCGGCAGCGACGCCGATGCGGTGGCCGGCGCGATCAGCGCATTGAATGCCCGCCTGGGCTTGCCCAGCGGGCTGGCGGCCATGGAGGTCGGCCCCGAGCTGGACGACCGCATCATCGAACGCGCCCTGGTCGATCACTGCCACAAGACCAACCCGCGCATTGCGAGCGCCGAGGAATACCGGGCGCTGCTGGCAGCATCGCGTTGATCATCGTTTTCATCGCGACAGCGTGACCGAAGTCCCAGTTTGCGGTCGACACGGCTTGTAACGCCGCACTAGCATGCTTCGTTGCCCGCGCGCAGGCGCGGCGTCGAGACGAAAAGACAGGAGACATCATGAACAAGCTATCCATCGGCAAGCGCCTGGCCGCCGGCTTCGCCCTGGTGCTGGCATTGGCCGCCTGCGTGATTGCGCTGGCGTCCTGGCGGCTGGCCTCGACGGCCGCGGCGACGCGTCAGATGATGGACGAGCCGCTGACCAAGGAGAGGC
>NZ_JBFULE010000989.1:0-1734 GCF_056400485.1 Roseateles sp. P5_B10 | reverse complement strand
AGCCCACCCTGGGCCGCACCTTCAAGCTCGAATTCGATCTCGGCGGTGTAGCTGCGATCGCCCGCGAGGCAGGTCAGCGGTGAGCAGTCCGACAACCCCGTGCCCTTGCCCCGCAGCGTCAGACCGGTGCCGTCATAGCGGGCGCGCTGCAGGTCCTCGGGCGTTGCGTCCTGGAAGGTCCACTGCAGGCCGAGGCGGTCATGCGTGAAGTCGTCGCTGAGCGAGAGACCCGCTGCCAGCACCGATCCACCGCGCGGCTTGCGCTGGGCCCGGTCGAGCGGGTCGCCATTGCTGCGCGGCCAGCCGTCACGCGTCCATTCGATCGGCGCCAGCAGCACCTGCCGCCCGAGGGTACGGTAGCCGCTTTCGTGGCCGTGGCACAGCATCCACCAGTCGCCTGCCTGGCCTTCCACCAGGCTGGCAGGGCCGCTGGTGCGCCACGGCCCGTCCGCTGCGCTATCGATCAGGCTGAACGGGCCGTCCTGCCAGGGCCCGGCGATGGAAGGCGCTCGCGCCACCTTGACCACATGGCCGTCAAGCGCGTTGGCGCCCTGGGCCTGGACGCGGTAGAAGAAGTCGCCCCGGCGCAGCAGCTTGGCGCCGGCGATCGCGGCCGGTGCGGCGCTGCGGGCCGTCTGGGCATGGACAAGCCCGCCGACGGTGGCCAGCCCGTCGTCCGTAAGGCCGACGCGCCGGTCGCCGTTGACGAAGAGATGGCGCCTGCCGTCCTCGCCCACGACATGGGCTGGGTCCAGGCATCCCTGCAGCTCCAGGTCGACGGGATCGCTCCAGGGCCCGCGGATGCTGTCGGCGTGCATGACGTGGATGCCGACCCCCTGAGGCCGTAGCAAGGGGAGGTAGAGGAAGTAGCGGCCGTTGTGCCGGACAAGATCCGTCGGCGAGCCCGTGCCGAGCGGCTGGTTCAGCGCCGCGGCGATGGGCACCCAGTTCACCAGGTCGCGTGAATGCCAGATCACGGCACCCGGACAGGACTGCCGCGACGAGAAGGTCATGTAGTAGTCGGGGCCGTCCTTCAGGATGGCGGGGTTGGGGTGGTCGCCGGCCACGACGGGGTTGCGAAAGCTTCCGTCGCCCAGGTCCGCCAGCCGCTGGCCGTCGATGCCGCGGCCCCAGGACTGGGTAGGGCGGGTCGTGCCTGCGCTGCCGAGGGCTGCCACCACGGCTGGATGCCGCGGAACCAGGGGCAGCGTGGCCGGCGTGTTCATGCCTTGGACACGAAATGGTCGTGCGCCCACGCGCGGCACGGCAGGCCGCCCGGCATCCGGGTCGGCTTGGCAGCGGCGGCCGCCAGCGTCATGGCGTCGACCTCAGCAGCTTCTGCAGCGTCGGCGCCATGGACCGCTGCCAGATGTCGTAGCCCTTGGCGTTGGGATGCAGCAGGTCGGGCATGACGTCCTTGCCAAGCGTGCCGTCGGTATTGAGCAGCGCGGCATTGATATCCAGGAAGTGAACGCTGCGGCCGTCGGCCAGACCTTCGAGGAGCTTGTTGACGCGCTGGTTGATGCCACGCAGGAAGTCGTCGGGCTTCTCGCCGCGCGGGAAGATGGCCAGCATCAGCAGCTGGGTCTTGGGCAGGCGCTGGCGCAGCTCGTCGAGCAGGCGCTTGATGCCGGCGGCCGTTCGCTCCGGCGCCTCCGCGCGGTGGCCGGTGTTGTTGGTGCCGATCATCAGCACGGCCACCTTGGGCGCGATGCCGTCGACCTCGCCGTGCTG
>NZ_JBFULE010000988.1:0-1739 GCF_056400485.1 Roseateles sp. P5_B10 | reverse complement strand
CTTCGGTGAGATGCTCGACGGCAAGGTGCCCGACATGGAGCTGGGCGCCATGCTGATCGCACTGCGCGTGAAGGGCGAGAGCGCCGACGAGGTGGCTGGGTTCCTGGCCGCAATGCAGGCACGAACGGCCCGCCTGGCCGCCTCCGACGGCCCACGCACCGTGCTGCTGCCCAGCTTCAACGGTGCCCGCAAGCAGGCCAATCTGATGCCCCTGGTCGCGCTGCTGCTGGCCCGCGAGGGCGTGCCGGTGCTGATCTTCGGGCGGCACGACTTCGACAGCCGCCACAGCCCCTTCGAGCTGCTGGGCGAACTGGGGCTGCCCACCAGCGCCTCGCTGGCCGATGCCCAGACGCGGCTGGCAGGCGACAGATTGGCCGTCCTGCCTTTGCAGATGCTCAACCCTGGGTTGAACAGCTTGATGGCCTTGCGCCCGCGCCTGGGCGTGCGCAACAGCTCCCACAGCCTGGCCAAGCTGCTCGACCCCTTCCCGGTCGGCCGCGGTGTGCGTGTCGTCGCGGTGACGCATCCGGAATACCTCGACAGCATGAGCCACGCCCTGCCCACACTGACCGCCGGCGGTGGCCGGGCGCTGTTGATGCGCGCCAGCGAGGGCGAGGCCTATGCCCATCTGCGCCGCAAGGCCCATCTGATCGGCTTCCAGGACGGCGACACCGCGCCCTTGCATCCGGCCGACACGGCGGATCTGGACTGGCCGCTGTCGCCAGCCTGCACGCCAGCCGAGAACGCCGCCCTCATCCGCGCCATGTTGGAGGGCCGCGAAACCGTGCCGCCGCGCATCCTGGAGCAGGTCGCCGCACTGCGGCTTCTCGCCACAAACTGAAGTTGCTTATTCGGCATAGGCATATAGCCCCAAAAATTCTGTAGTTCTTCCGCACCGCAACATTGCTTAGAGTCGCGCCCTCGGGTGGCATGGGTCGCCTCAGGGGACAGCGTGCTGGACTGGATTGCGATTGCAAGTGGATTGGGAGTCGGCCTCATCGTCGGGATCACCGGCGTGGGCGGCGGCTCGCTGATGACGCCGTTGCTGCTGTCCGTCTTCAAGCTCAACCCGGCGGTTGCCATCGGCACGGACCTGTGGTTTGCCGCACTGACCAAGATGAGCGGCTCCGTGGCCCACGCCCGGCATGGTCATGTGCATTGGGCCATCACCCGCCGCCTGCTGACCGGCTCCATCCCTGCGTCCTTGGCCACCGTGGCGTTGATGCACCTGACTGGCGTCACCAAGGGCTGGGCCTCGGCGCTGACCTTTTCGCTGGGCATCGCGCTGTTGCTGACGGCCGTCGTCGTCGCCTTCAAGAAGAGCTGGCTGGCGCTGGGCCTTCGGCTGGAGCGCTGGATTCCCGAAGCCCGCAAGCCGGCGCTGACCATCCTCAGCGGCGCTGTGCTGGGCGTGCTGGTATCACTGTCTTCCATTGGCGCCGGCGCCATCGGCGCGACGCTGATCCTGCTGATCTACCCGCGCATGCAGGCCCGCGACATCGTCGGCACCGATATTGCCCATGCCGTGCCGTTGACGCTGGTCGCTGGCATCGGCCACGCCACGCTGGGCAACGTCAACTGGACGCTGCTGGTGCCGCTGCTCATCGGCTCTTTACCTGGCATCTGGCTGGGCGCCCAATTGACCCGTCGGCTGCCCGATGGCGTCGTGCGCAGCCTGCTCTGCGTTTCTCTTCTGATGGCCGGCTGGAAGGTCATCCACTAATCATGTATCGCTACAC
>NZ_JBFULE010000987.1:0-1739 GCF_056400485.1 Roseateles sp. P5_B10 | reverse complement strand
TAGGACGCCGAGGACGCATCGCCCTCGACGAAGACCTCGCCGGGCGAGCGATAGCGGCTTCCGGCCGGGATGATGAAAGCCTCCCAGCCTTCACGCTTCACCGCGATGCCAAAACGCTCCAGCAGGGCCAGCGTGATCTCGATATAGGGCTTGGAGATCAGCTCGCCGATGACCTCGATGCGAATGTCGCGCTCGGCCACCAGCGGCAGGGCCAGCAGCAGGGCCGTGAGGAACTGGCTGGACACGTCACCGCGCACGCGCACCGGCGTGTCCAGCGCAAGCTGGGAAGGGCCGCGCAGGCGCAGCGGCGGGTAGCCTGCATTGCCGAGGTCGTCGATCTCGCAGCCCAGGCCGCGCAGCGCGTTGACGAGATCGCCGATGGGGCGCTCATGCATGCGCGCCACGCCGGACACCTCGAAGCTCGCCCCCTGCGTCGCGGCCAGCAGAGCGAGCGCTGCGGTCAGCGGTCGCATGGCGGTGCCGGCGTTGCCGAGAAAGAGTTTGGCGTCCTTGGCGCGAAGGCGGCCACCCAGGCCGTCGATGACGACGRCCTCGCCTTCGTTCCAGACGCCGCAGCCGAGCGCCCGCAGCGCATCGAGCATGACGGCCGTGTCGTCGGACGCCAGCAGGTCGCGCACGACGGTCTTACCTTCGCTCAAGGCTGCCAGCAGCAGCACGCGGTTGGAAATGCTCTTGGAACCGGGCAGGCGCACGGTGCCTGCGGCGCCGCGCAGCGGCGGCAGGTCGAGAAAGGGGATCTTGAACATCACTTGCCGGCTGGTCGGCCGGGAGGAGGGGCAGGGGGCGGATTGCCCCAGGCCGAACGGCCTTCGGAGATGGGACGCAGCGCGGCTTCCAGGGCCGGCGCGTCACCGGATTCGATCAGCGCTTCGAGCTGATCCAGCATGGTGCGAAAACGCTTGGACTGGGCCAGCACCTCGTGCTTGTTGGCCAGCAGGATGTCGCGCCACACGGACGGCTCGCCGGCGGCGATGCGGGTGAAGTCGCGAAAGCCTGGGCCGGCCAGGCTCAGGTAGTCGCGCGCGGCCGGCTGCTCGGCGATGGCCTGGAAATAGGCAAAGGCCAGCAGATGCGGCAGGTGGCTGACTGCGGCGAAGGCCGCGTCATGGTTGTGCGGCCGCATCTTCAGCACCGTGGCGCCCAGGGCGGACCAAACGTCGGTTGCACGCTGCACCAATTGCGGATTGGTGAAGGGCTGGGGTGTCAGGATGACCTGACGGCCTTCGTAGAGATTCGCCTCGGCATGCTGGACACCGCCCGACTCCTTGCCGGCGATGGGATGGCAGGGCACGAAGCTGGAAGAGCGGTCACCCAGGGCGCGGCGCGCGGCCTCGATGACGTCGCACTTGGTCGAGCCGACGTCCATGAACAGGACGCCCGGATTGACGAGGTGGCGGATGGCCTTGAGCGTGCTCTCGGTGGCCGACACGGGTACCGCGATCAGCACGATGTCCGAACCTGACACCGCCAGCAGCGCCGATTCGGCGGCCACATCGATGACGCCCAGCTTCTTGGCCTGCTCCGTCGTGGACGGCGACTTGCTGTAGCCGACGACGCGTTTGACCAGGCCGGCTTTTTTCATCGCCAGCGCGAAGCTGCCACCCATCAGGCCGCATCCAATCACGCCGAGCTGTTGAAACATGGTTAGTTTTTCACCGGGTAGGCGCCCAGCATCTTGAAGAAGGCGCAGAGCTCGCGCAACTCAGCCAGCGCGTCGG